>CAYQCY010000021.1:0-36884 GCA_964416095.1 uncultured Gemmatimonadaceae bacterium | reverse complement strand
AGACCCGCTATGAGCTCGTCGGATAACCGCCAGGGACCGAAACATGTGAAGAGCCTCGTTTCGGTTCCTCGCTGATGCAGGCGGGTACATCGGGCCGCCGTCGTGAACCGTTGCGCGTCACGTCGCCGCCCGACGAGAGGCCTCGAAGGTCGGGCCGCGGCGCGTACGTAAGGGCCGGCCGCGGGCATCCCGGGTCTCCGCGCGAGGATTTCGCGCGTCCGCGTTGAACGGCGCTTGCACCGTGCCCGCAGCCCGCCGAGCATCCGTTCCCAATCGATGCTACCTCTTGCACCACAACGAGTTACGGCGAAATCCCAGCCGTTTCCGGGGAAAGTCCTGAGACGGTCTCGCGCCGGGCGGCGTTTGACGCCGGTTCCGCGGGCCGCCTACCTTCTCGTTCGTCCGTCTCGGGAGAGGAAGATCATGGAACGCGACCGCAAGACGGGTGTGGGCGAGGATGTCCGGGAAGGCATCCGGGCCGGCCTGGGCATCCTCGGTGCCATGAAGGATGCCATCGAGGAGACGATCCAGGACTTCCTCGACGTGGAGCGCGAGGAGGCGCGGGCCGGGGAGGCGGCAGAAGAGAGCCAGGACGGTGGGGACGCCATGCGCGACGCCACCCGTCGGGCCCGGGAGGCCGCCCGGGAGGCGGCGCGCAGTGCGGCGGACCGCCTGGACGTGCCGACCCGGGCCGAGCTCGAGCAGATGCGCGCGGCTCTCCAGGAGCTGGAGGCCCGCGTGGCTGATCTGGAGCGGTGCACGGAGGATGGCTGAGGGGACGTCCTCCCGCCCCGTCGTGGTGCGGGAGCGGGCAGACGACTCCGGCCTCCTGGTGCATCCCGGCTGGCGGGAAGCCTGGCCCTGGC
This sequence comes from uncultured Gemmatimonadaceae bacterium, assembly GCA_964416095.1. Classification (GTDB taxonomy): domain Bacteria; phylum Gemmatimonadota; class Gemmatimonadetes; order Longimicrobiales; family RSA9; genus CAYQCY01. Next base: position 36,018 of record CAYQCY010000021.1, on the reverse strand, counting down.
TCGTCCAGGGCACCACGACGCGTCGGTTCCACGCCGCCGCCCGGGCAGGCGGTGACGGCGCGACATGGAAACGCATGGCCGGCCTGACCGGCTGCCCCCACATCGTGCGTGGCCGGCAGGCGCACGGCGCGCAGGTAGCCCGGCACGGCGCCGGCCCCCCGGGCGTCTTCGCTGCAGACAATGTCGACGGCCACGCTACCTGCGAACCGGGTGTGCTCCTGACCGTGAGCGTGGGGGACTGCGTGCCGGTCTCCCTCGTCGATCCCGGGCAGCGGATCGCGGCGCTGCTGCACGCGGGCTGGCGGGGGATCGCCGCCGGCATCCTGGAGGCGGGACTCGAAGCCGTGGAGGCTCTCGACTCGGTGCCGGAGAACCTCTACGTGCACCTCGGGCCCGCCGTCTGTGCCGGGTGCTACGAGGTGGGGCCCGAAGTGCACGCCGCCCTGGGCCTGCCCGCGCCCGAGGTGCCGGCCCCGGTGGATTTGCGGGCCGTCCTCGCGCAGCGTGCCGTGGGCCTCGGCGTGCCCGGCGCCCACCTGACCGTCTCCCGCTTCTGCACCCGCTGTGACGACGGCTTCTACTCCCACAGGGCAGGCGACACGGGGCGCCAGGTAGGCTTCCTCGGCATGGGGGCGGCGCTGTGACCGTGGCCGCGGGACTGTGCGGACGTTGCCGGTTCGCGCGCACCGTGGTCAACCGGCGTGGCTCGACCTTCCTGCTGTGCTCGCTCTCCAGGCACGATCCGTCGTTTCCCCGCTATCCGGTGCTGCCCGTGCTCTCCTGCCCCGGATTCGCGCCGGACGCCGCTGAAGGCGGCGAGGGTGAAGCCGTCGAAGACTGAGCGGGGATCGCGGCGTCATGCGCTGCGTTGCGGGGGACGGGTTGACCGTTTTGCCCGTTCTCCTTTATATTGCTGACGTGCGCGCGGTCCGGCCCCGGAGGGCCGGATCGGTAGAAGTGGGGGAGCGGACCCCCACTTTTTTATTGAAGGCGATGTCGGAATCGACGCTGGAACAGGTCCTGGAGGAGCGGGTCGAAGGCCTGGGATTCGAGTTCGTCGAGCTCGAACGAACGGGCTCACGGACCCGTCCGCTGTTCAGGCTCCGCATCGACCGGCCGGATTCGGAGCCCGGCAGGGGCGTGACCGTCGGCGACTGCGCCCGTGTGAGCCGCGCGCTGGAAGAGGTTCTGGACGAGCATCCCGAGTTCGGGGGCTCGTACGTGCTGGAGGTATCGTCACCCGGGCTGGAACGCCCGCTGGTGCGGCGCAGGGACTTCGAGCGGTTCGCCGGCCGGGAGGTCGTGGTGAAGGGGTATGCGCCCTTCGGCGACCACGGCAAGCGGTTGGAGGGCGAGCTGCTCGGGGTGGAGGTCGAGGGCGCGGAAGAGTGCATCGGGCTCCGGCTCCTGGACGGCACCGAGCTGGCGATCCCCCGCGAGCAGATCGCGCGGGCCAGGTTGATCTATCGCTGGGACGATTGAGCTCTGCCGAACGCGAAGGGGAACAGGGAAGGCAATGACCAACGGGAACGCGAGTCAGGTTCTGGCGGCGTTCCGCGAGATGACGGCCAACAAGAACCTCTCGGAAGAGGATCTCTACGATCTCATCCGGGACGGCATCATGGCTGCCCTCGCGAAACGACACGGCCCCAACGTCGAGGCGGAGATCCAGATCGACGAAGCGGCCGGGATGCAGATCACCGTCCTCAAGGAGGTCGTCGAAGAGGTCGAGGACCCATCCCGCGAGATCTCCCTCGAGGAGGCCCAGTGGGACGACGCCGACTTCGAGGTCGGCGACGTACTGGAGATCCCGGTCGAGTTCGAGGAGTTCGGCCGCAACGCGGTGATGGCGGCGAAGCAGCGGATCATCCAGCGCGTGCGGGAGGGCGAGCGCCAGCGCATCCGGGACGAGTACGAGGACCGGATCGGCGAGATGTTGAGCGGCGAGGTCCAGCAGGTCGAACGGGGCAAGCTCGTGGTCATGCTGAACAAGTCGCGCGACGCGGACGCCATCATCCCGTGGAAGGATCAGAACCCCCGGGAGCGGTTCCGCCAGGGTGAGCCGATCCGCGCCGTGCTGAAGAAGGTGGAAGAGACGTCCAGGGGCCCCCGGCTCATCCTGTCCCGGGCCGACCCGCTCTTCGTGGCGTCCCTCTTCAAGCTCGAGGTGCCGGAGATCTACCAGGGCATCGTCGAGATCAAGGACATCGCACGGGAGGTGGGCGGCCGGACCAAGCTCGCCGTCTCGTCGCGCGACGAGTCCATCGACCCCGTCGGCGCGTGCGTCGGGCTCAAAGGCTCCCGCGTCCAGGCCGTGGTCGGCGAGCTCGGCGGGGAGCGCATCGACATCGTGCCCTGGCATCCCGATCCGGAGGTGTACGCCCGCCGCGCTCTGGCCCCGGCCAAGGTGGCCAAGGTCATGGCCGACTCGAGCCGCGGCGTCATCACGGCCATCGTGGACGAGGACCAGCTCTCGCTGGCCATCGGACGGAACGGGCAGAATGTGCGCCTGGCCAGCCAGCTCATCGGCTGGCAGATCGACCTCTACGGTAGCAGGGAGTGGCTCGAGCGCGGTGCCGACGCCGCCCTGTTCGGCGCCGGAGAGTCGGAATACGAAGTGGCGGATTTCCCGCTGGCCGAGCTCGACGAGATCGGCGAGGACACTCTGGCGGCTCTGGAAAGCGCCGGATATACTACATTTTTCGACATCATCGACCTCGAGCGGGATGATTTCCTCGCTGTCGAGGGCGTCGCGGAGGGTGCGGCGGACCAGCTCCTGCAGGTCATCGACGAGCTGACCGTCGTCGAGGAATCCGCCGACGAGGCGGAAGAGTCGACGGAGGAGGAAGAGGCCGCCGACGAAGCCCTCGCCGAGTCCAGGGAGCTCGCCGCCGAGATCCTCGGCGTGTCCGTCGACGAGCTCGGCGAGGCCGGGGCCGGGGCCGGCGAAGAGGCCGAGGCGACGGAAGGCGAGGACGCTGAAGCCGAGGCTGAAGCGGAGGCGGAGGAAGCCGAGGCCGAGGAGCCGGAAGTCGCGGAGTCTGAAGCGGAGGCGGAGGCCGAGCCCGAAAGGGCGGCGAAGGACGTCGAGACGGACGAGGTGGACGCCGGCGAGCCGGCGACAGCGGAGGTGGGGGCCGGGGAAGACGATGAGGAGGCCGGCGCGGACGCGGAGGAACGCGACGACGCCTGACCCTGGCCTCCGGCTGCTCGGGCTGGCGACCCGGGCCGGCGGCGTCGTGGCGGGCATCGACCTGCTCCGACGCGCCGTGCATCGTGGGCAGGTGCAATTCGCCGTGGTGGCGGCCGACCTGTCGGCCAACGGCAGGGATCGGGTGGTGCCGCTGCTGGAGCGCGCCGGCGTGGCGTTCGTGGAGCGGTACACACGGGTGGCGCTGGGCGAAGCGGTGGGACGTGGCCCGATCGGTGCCGCAGGAGTGGTAGACGAAGGACTGGCGCGGCGGGTCCGAGAGGAGCTCGCCGAAGCCGGAAGCGAGCGGTAGTGAGAGGATCGAACGGGGCAGCATGCGCGTCTTTGAAGCAGCGAAAGAATTCGGGGTATCGGCCGATGCGCTGATCCATCTCCTGCGCGAGTACGGCGTGGGGGCGAAGAGCGAGGCGTCGAAGGTGGACGCCGCCGTCGTGTCGAAGTTGCGTGCGCGGTTCGAGCGGGCGCGGCGGGAGGGTCACGAGGAGGGCGAAGAGATTTTGAAGCTCGTCCTGGAGGACGCGAGCACGTCGACCCGTCGGCGGCGTCGGCGCAAGAAGGCGGAGGAGCCGGAAGTCGCGGGGGTGGAGGCCGAGGCCGAGGCCGAGGAGGTGGCGGAGGAGGTCGTCGAGGCGGAGGAGGTCGCCGAGGCGGAGGAGGTCGTCGAGGAGCCGGTCGAGGAAGAGCCGGAAGAGGTGGAAGTGCCTGCGGCGGCGGAGGCCGAGGAAGCCGAGGAAGAGGTCGAAGAGGAGGTCGAGGCGGAAGAGGTGGCCGCGGAGGCCGAGCTCGAAGAGATCGCCGAAGAGGAGGAGGAAGCGATCGAGGAAGAGGCCGAGGCCGAGGAGGCGGAGCTCGAAGAGGTGGTCGCCGAGGCGGAGGCAGAGGAAGCCGGAGAAGAGGAGGAGAAGGAAGAGAAGAAGTCGAAGCGTCGTCCGCGGCGGGTCAAGGACTCGCTCCCGGATCTTGCACCGGCGGCCAGCGCGGGTCCGGGCGGCCAGGTCCGGATCCAGGCCGAAGGCTACACCCCGGATGGTCGCCGCAAGAAGGACCGGAAGAAGAAGCGTCGGAAGCGCGTGGACCAGGACGCGGTGCAGGAGAACGTGCAGCGCGTCATGGCCGAGCTGAAGGGTGGAACCGCCAAGAAGCGCCGGCGGGGCCGGGGCGAGACGCTGAGCCGGCAGGAGCAGGAGGAGGAGCGCCGGCGACTGTCGGAGGAAGAGGCCACCACGGTCCGGGTGAACGAGTTCCTGACGGCGGCCGAGCTGGCGGAGCTCGTCGATGTGAATGCGACGGAGATCATCGCCAGCGCGTTCAAGAACCTCGGCCTGATGGTGACCATCAATCAGCGGCTGGACTTCGACCAGATCGAGCTGCTGCTGGACGAGTTCGGCTACAAGGCGGTGAAGGAGGAGGAGTACGCCGGCGAGGCCGAAGACGAGGTCACCGAGGAGAAGCCCGAGGATCTGGAGCCCCGGCCGCCGGTGGTCACCGTGATGGGCCACGTGGACCACGGCAAGACGTCGCTACTGGACTACATCCGCAAGACGAACGTCATCGCCGGCGAGTCGGGTGGCATCACACAGCACATCGGTGCCTACTCGGTCTCCGTGGATGACGGTCGCGCCATCACCTTCCTGGACACGCCGGGCCACGCCGCCTTCACGGCCATGCGCGCCCGGGGCGCCGAAGTGACGGACGTGGTGATCCTCGTCGTGGCCGCGGACGATGCGGTCATGCCCCAGACGGTGGAGGCCATCAGCCACGCCCGGAACGCGGGCGTGCCCCTGATCGTGGCGATCAACAAGATCGACCTGCCCGCTGCGGATCCGGACAAGGTCAAGCAGAACCTGCTGGAGCACGAGGTCGTGCTGGAGGAGTTCGGTGGGGAGGTGCTGTCCCAGCCGGTAAGCGCCAAGACCGGCGAAGGCATCGACGAGCTGCTGGAGAAGGTGCTCCTGCAAGCCGAGATCCTGGAGCTCGAGGCGAACCCGGACCGGCCCGCCCAGGGCATCGTCATCGAGGCGGAGCTGGACGTGGGGAAGGGTCCCGTGGCCACGGTGCTGGTGACCAACGGCACGCTGAGCGTGGGCGACGACTTCGTGTGCGGCAACTACGGGGGCCGGATACGGGCCCTCCTGGATGAGCGGGGCAACCACATCGAAGAGGTGGGGCCGGGCCAGGCGGCCCAGCTCCTGGGCATCGGCGGCGTGCCGCAGGCCGGCGACCACCTGTCCGTCATGGGCGCGGACCGGGCCGCGGAGATCGCCCAGACCCGCCAGAGGCTCGAGCGGGAGAAGAAGATCCGCATCAAGAGCCGCGGCGTGAAGCTCACCGACATCAGCCGCCTGCTCGCGGAAGGCGAGACGGCGCAGCTGAACCTGGTCATCAAGGGCGACGTGGACGGGTCCGTCCAGGCCCTCTCCGATGCGCTGGGGCAGCTCTCCACCGACGAGGTCCAGGTCGAGGTCGTCCACCGCGCCGTGGGCGGCATCAACAAGTCGGACGTGCTGCTGGCGGCTACCTCCGCTGCCATCATCATCGGCTTCCACGTGCGCCCGGACGCCGAGGCCCGCCAGACGGCGGAACAGGAGGACGTGGACATCCGGATCTACGACGTCATCTACGAGGCCGTGGAGGACGTCCAGACCGCCCTCGAGGGGATGCTCGCCCCGGAGGAGAAGGAAGTGCTGCTGGGCAGCGCGGAGGTCCGTGCCCTCTTCAAGGTGCCGAAGGCCGGTACGGTGGCGGGCTGCTACGTCACCGAAGGCGTCATCGACCGGCGCGGCAACGTCCGCCTGATCCGGGACGGCGTCCAGGTGTACGACGGCCAGATCGACAGCCTCAAGCGCTTCAAGGACGATGTGAAGGAGGTCCGGGAGGGCTTCGAGTGCGGCATCAGCATCGAGGACTTCAACGACGTCAAGGTCGGCGACATCATCGAGTGCTACCGCGTCGAGGAAGTCGCCCGGACCCTGGCCGGGGCGGCAGGCGAGAACGCTTGATGGCGCGCGGGGCGCCGGCCGTACCGTGATCGTCGGTGTAGGGGGTTGGGAGCTCGAGATCATGGGCGCCCAGTCGCTGAAGACGAAGCGGTCCGTGGTCCGCAGCCTCAAGGAACGCTTGCGCAGCCGGTTCAACGTCTCGGTGGCGGAGACGGCGCATCAGGACGTGTGGCAGCGGGCGGAGATCACCGCCTGCGTGGTGGCCACGGACCGAAGGCGCGCCCAGTCGGTCCTCGACAAGGCGGACCGTCTCGTGGAGTCCGACGGTCGGGCGCGGATCATCGACAGCTTCCGCGTGTTCTACTGAGCGGCGGTCGGGCCCCGACGGGCGCGGTCGCCGTACCGCATCACACCGTACACGCACACGGCAGGCAGATGGCAGGACGGCGGGTCCAACGGCTGAACGAGCAGCTCAAGCGGGAGATCATCGACATCGTCCGCTGGGAGGTGAAGGATCCCCGGGTCGGCGACCTGGTCGTCACGGGTGTCGAGGTGACCGCCGACCTGAGCTTCGCCCGCGTCTACGTTCAGGTCCCGCAGCGGGAGGACGAGCAGGAGACCCTCGCCGGGCTGCGTGCCGCCGCCCCCTTCATCCGGGCTCAGATCGGGGAACGGCTCCGCGTGCGACGCACCCCGGAGCTCCGCTTCGAGCCCGATCATTCCCTGGAACACGCCCGGCGCATCAACGAGCTCCTCGCCGAGGCGGGCCTGGACGAGGACGAGACGGACGGATGATCGGGCTCCTGGCCGTTGACAAGCCCGAAGGCCCCACGTCCCACGACATCGTGGCCCGCGTGCGCCGCGCCCTGGACCAGCGACGGGTGGGGCACACCGGTACGCTGGACCCGTTCGCCTCCGGGCTCCTCCTCCTCTGCGTCGGCACGGCGACGCGCCTCGCCGAGTACCTGGGAGCGCTGCCCAAGGAGTACGACGCCGTGGCGCGCCTGGGACAGCGCACCATCACCGATGACCGGGAAGGCGAGGTCGTGGGCGGCTCGGAAGACTGGCGTCACCTCCGCCACGACACCATCCGCGCCGCCTTCACCGACCAGGTCGGCGAGAGGCTCCAGACGCCGCCTGCGTTCTCCGCCAAGCGTGTCGGCGGCGAACGGCTGTACCGCAAGGCGCGCCGCGGTGAACGGGCCGAAGCCGAGCCCGTGCCCGTGACCATCCACGCCCTCGCCGTGGAGGCCGTGACACCCCCGGACGTCCGCTTCACGCTGGAGTGCTCCGCCGGCACCTACGTCCGGGCCGTGGCACGGGATGCGGGAGAAGCCATCGGCGTGGGCGCCCACCTCGTCGAGCTGCGCAGGACCCACATCGGGGACCATCACGTCGACGATGCCGTGCCGCCCCATCGCATCGACGACGACGATGCCCTCAGGGCCGCGCTCCAGCCGGCTCTCGCCGCCGTGCGACACCTCCCGCGCATCGATGTGGACGACGCCGACGCGGAGCACCTCCGTCACGGATCCGTCCTCCGGGACCGCGACCACGCCGGCGCCGGCCCCCTCGCCCTCGTGCACCGCGGCCGGCTCCTGGCCATCGGCGAGCAGGTCGAGACGGGCATCCAGCCGCGAAAGGTCCTTGCCGGTGATTGAGGCCAACCCTCTCCCGTCCTCCATCCCGGCCACCGTCGTCACGGTCGGCACCTTCGACGGGGTCCACCGCGGGCACTGGGAGGTGCTTCGCGCCGTGCGCCGCGAGGCCGACCGCATCGGCGTGCCCGGCATACTCCTCACCTTCCACCCCCACCCCCTCCACATCGTACGACCCGAAACCGCGCCGCCCGTCCTCACCAGCCCGCTGGAAAAGAAGGAGATCCTGGCCGAGTCCGGCCTGGACTACGCCGTCTTCCTCGCCTTCACAAGGGCGCTGGCCCGGTACGAGCCGCGGCGCTTCGTCAAGGAGATCCTCCTGGACCGCCTGCGCATGACCCACCTGGTCATCGGCTACGACCACGGCTTCGGCCGCGGCCGCTCCGGCGACGTGGACATCCTCCGAACCATCGGCGACGAGGTCGGCTTCGGGACCACGGTCGTCGAGGCGCTCCACATGGACGGCGAGCCCATCTCGTCCACACGTATACGGCGCGCCCTCCTCGCCGGCGACGTGCTCACCGCCGCCGACGGCCTCGGACGGCCCTACTCCCTCCGGGGCCTCGTCGTCCGCGGGGATGGCCGCGGCCACGAGCTCGGCTTCCCCACCGCCAATATCCAGGTCGGGCCCGTCGACAAGATGCTCCCGAAAGAAGGCGTCTACGCCATCACCGGCACCTTCGACGGTCGTCAGCTCCAAGGCGTGATGCACCTGGGTCCGCGGCCCACCTTCAAGGGCACGCCCCCCGCCGTCGAGATCCACTTCTTCGACTTCGACGAGGACATCTACGGCGAAGCGATCCGGGTCGACCTGTGCGCCCGTATCCGCGACGTCCACCGCTTCGCCCGCGTCCCGGAGCTCGTGGCCGCCATCCGCGACGACTGCGCCGCCGCCCAGCGCCTCTTCCGCCAGGGCCCGACGGCTTGTCAGCGCGCGTATTCGTGAGTATACTAATGGTTTGTCACACAGACGTACCCCGCACGCTTCCGGACCAGCGTAGACTCTCCAGGAGGCCGAGGCCATGGCGATCGAGCAGGACCAGAAGGAAGAGATCATCAAGAAGTACCAGCTTCACCCGAACGACCGGGGGAGCGCGCCCGTCCAGATCGCGTTGTTGACGGCGCGGATCGGCGAGTTGACCGAGCATTTCCGGACGCATCCGCAGGATCATCACAGCCGACGCGGGCTCCTGAAGATGGTAGGGAAGCGGCGCCGGCTGCTGGACTATCTGAGGGGCCGGGACCTGGAGCGGTATCGCACGCTGATCGAGGATCTGGGTCTCAGGCGCTGAGGCCGGAACGGGGCCTGCAAGGGAGCGGGCCCCGTCGTATGATGGAGAGACGGGCGAGAGGAAGCGTAAAGCGGGACGCGCCGGCGAGGCGTGAGGCAGACGAGGCGAGGACGCGGAAGAAGACGAGAACGCAAGCGGTACGGAAGAGGAAAGAGAAAAGAGACGAATGCAGAGAATCGAGAAGGAGTTCGCGGGCCGACCGCTGGTCATCGAGACGGGACGGATGGCGCGACAGGCGCACGGTTCGGCGCTGGTGCAGTATGGAGACACGGTGGTGCTGGTGGCGGCGACGATGCAGGACGAGCCGACGCACCTGCCGTTCTTCCCCATGACGGTGGAGTACCGGGAGAAGTTCTACGCGGCGGGCAAGTTTCCGGGCGGGTTCATCAAGCGGGAAGGGCGGCCGAGCGAGGGCGAGATCCTGGCGGCGCGGCTGATCGACCGGACGCTCCGTCCGCTGTTCCCGGACGGGTTCATGTACGAGACGCAGGTGGTCTGCTACATCGTGTCGGCGGACCAGGAGAACAACGCGGACATGCCGGCGCTGTGGGGCGCTTCGCTGGCGTTGAACATGTCGAAGATCCCGTTTCCGCGCCCGGTGGCGTCGGTGCGGGTGGGCCGCCTGGATGGCCAGTGGGTGCTGAACCCGACCTTCCACCAGCTCGAATACAGCGATGTGGACATGGTGGTGTCGGGCACGGACAAGGCCATCATGATGGTGGAGGGTGGCGCGGTGGAGGTCCCGGAGGAGGAGCTGGCCGAGGGGCTGGCCGTGGCGCATACGGCCATCAAGGAGCTCATCGAGATCCAGCAGCAGGTCCTGGCGGAAATCTCGGTGCCGAAGTTCGACTGGAAGAAGTCGGTGGAGGTTTCCGAGGAGGTGGAAGGCCGGGTCACGGACTTCGCGGAGCGGCGCGTGTCGGAGGCGTTGGCGCTGGAGGACAAGTCGGAGCGGAGCCAGGCGCTTGCGGCGTTGAAGGAGGACACGCTGGCGGAGCTGGAGGAGGACTACCCGGAGGAGCAGGCGGCCATCAAGCAGGTGCTGCGCTCGACGGAGAAGCGGATCATGCGGCAGCAGATCCTGGAGAAGGGCGAGCGCGTGGATGGTCGCGGGCTGGACGATGTGCGGCCGATCTCGTGTGATGTGGGGATCCTGCCGCGGACGCACGGTTCGGCGCTCTTCACCCGTGGCCAGACCCAGTCGTTGGCGGTGGTGACGCTGGGCACGCAGCGGGACGAGCAGCGGATCGACACGGTGGACGTGGTGCAGGAGACGTCCAAGTCGTTCATGCTGCACTACAACTTCCCGCCCTTCTCGACGGGTGAGGCGCGTCCGATCCGGGGCACGTCGCGCCGGGAGTACGGGCACGGCGCGCTGGCGGAGCGGGCGATCCAGCCGCTGCTGCCGTCGTACGACGACTTCCCGTACACGATCCGGGTGGTCTCGGACATCCTGGAATCGAACGGCTCCTCGTCGATGGCATCGGTCTGCGGCGCGTCCGTTTCCCTCATGGCGGCGGGCGTGCCCATGCGAGCGGCGTGCGCGGGCGTGGCCATGGGCCTGATCAAGGAAGACGACCGGGTCGCGGTCCTGACGGACATCCTGGGGGTGGAGGACGCCCTGGGGGACATGGACTTCAAGGTGGCGGGCACGCGGGCGGGGGTGACCTCGATCCAGATGGACATCAAGATCGAGGGGATCACCCTGGAGATCATGCGGGAGGCGCTCGGCAAGGCCCATGAGGCGCGGGTGCACATCCTGGATGTCATGGACCAGACGATCTCGGAGCCCCGCTCGGACCTGTCGGAGTTCGCACCGCGCATCATCACGATCCAGGTGAACCCGGAGAAGATCGGCGACATCATCGGTCCGAAGGGGAAGACGATCCGGAGCATCCAGGAAGAGACGGGCGCCGAGATCAACGTGGAGGACGACGGCACGGTGACCATCGCCGCCGCGGGCGGCAAGGGCGGCGAGCGTGCCCGGGAGATGATCGAGGCCATCGTGGAGGAGCCCGAAGTGGGGCGGATCTACGAGGGTGTCGTGAAGGGCGTGACGTCGTTCGGCGCCTTCGTGGAGATCCTGCCGGGCACGGAGGGGTTGTGCCACATCTCCGAGCTGCAGGAGGAGCGCACGGAGAAGACGGAGGACGTGCTCAACGTGGGCGATGTGACGCGGGTCAAGCTGCTGGCCATCGATGAGAAGGGCCGGCTGCGTCTGTCCCGGCGAGCCGCGCTGGCGGAACAGACCGAGTGACGGAAGGTCCCTTCGAACGGACCGAGCTGGACGGCGGACTCACAGTCCTGACGCAGGCGATGCCGGGCGTGCGCTCGGCGTCGGTCGGGGTGTGGGTCCGCTTCGGTTCGGCCCACGAGGGGGACGGCGAGCTGGGCGCCGCCCATCTGCTCGAGCACATGGTGTTCAAGGCGACGCGGGGTCGGAGCGCCCGGGACATCGCCCTGTCGCTGGAGCGGTTGGGCGGTTCGCTGGACGCGTACACGACACGCGAGCATACGAGCTTTCAGGCCCGTGTGCTCGACGAGCATCTGGGCCTGGCGCTGGACGTGCTGGCGGACATGGTGGTGCGTCCGCGGCTACGGCCGGAGGACCTGGGGGTGGAGCGCCAGGTCGTGCTGGAGGAGATCTCCACCGTGGACGACACGCCCGACGACCTGGTCTTCGAGCTGCAGGCGCGGGCGCTGTGGGGCGACCATCCGTACGGCCGGAGCATCCTGGGCACCCGGGAGAGCGTCGGGGGCCTGGAAGCCGGGCGTCTGGCGGAGGTCCATCGCCATCGGTACGGACGGAGCAATCTGATCGTGGCGGCCGCGGGGCACGTGGAGCACGACATGCTGGTAGACCAGGCTGTCGCGCTTTTCGGTGGCGCGCCGCGGGATGGCGCGACCCCGGATGTGCCGGTGCCGACCGCGGCGCCGGCGGAGACGGTCCGGGTGGAACGGGACACGGCCCAGAGCCACCTCGTGTTCGGGGTGCGCACCTTCGGTCACGCCGATCCCCGGCGCTATGGTCTGGTCCTGCTCACGGGTGCCCTGGGCGGTGGCATGAGCTCCCGCCTCTTCCAGCGTGTGCGGGAGGAGCTGGGCCTGGCCTACTCCGTTTACGCATACCAGTCCTTCTACCGCCGCGGCGGGCTCGCGGGGATCTACGTCGGTACACGCCCCGATTGGGCGGACCGGGCCGAGGCGGTGATCCGGGACGAGCTGGCCCGTGTGGCGCGAGACGGGTTGGAGGCGGCGGAGCTCCGGGACGCGAAGGGCCAGGTCAAGGGACAGCTGGCGCTGTCGCTGGAGTCCAGCGGCGGCCGGCTGCACCGGTTGGCCGGCTTCGAGCTGTACGGGGAGCCGTTTCAGACGCTGGACGAGCTGACGGCGCGGATCGATGCCGTGTCCGGCGATGAGGTGGCGGCGCTGGCGGCGGAGTTCCTGGACCCGAACGCCCACACTGTGGTGCGACTCGGACCCGCCTGACTTGCCGCGAAGCCGCTTGTGTTGCATCTGAATGCGGGCGGAAGATCCGCCCGGATGGGGCTGGGTGGGGGAGTGGGGTGAACCGACGATGCGCGCCATCGAGCGCCCGAGCACGAGACGACCATGATCATCGGCGTACCGAAGGAGATCAAGACGAACGAGAACCGCGTCGGCATGGTGCCGTCGGGGTCCGAAGCCATGAATCAGGCGGGGCACACGGTGCTCGTCGAGAAGGGCGCCGGCCTCGGCAGCGGCTTCGACGACGCGGACTACCAGGCGACCGGGGCGGAGATCGTCGACACGGCGGAGGAGGTCTGGTCCAGTGCCGAGATGATCCAGAAGGTGAAGGAGCCCATCGAGGTCGAGTGGCCGCGCATGCGGCCGGACCAGGTCATCTTCACCTACTTCCATTTCGCGGCGGACGAGGACCTGACCCGGGCGGTGATCGACTCGAACGCCATTGCCGTGGCGTACGAAACGGTGCAGCTGCCCAACGGCGAGCTGCCTCTGCTCACTCCCATGAGCGAGGTCGCAGGCCGCATGGCGGTCCAGGAAGGTGCCAAGTACCTGGAAAAGTTCTTCGGCGGACGCGGGCTGTTGCTCGGTGGCGTGCCCGGCGTCGAGCCGGGACACGTGGTCATTCTCGGTGGCGGCGTCGTGGGGACGAACGCCGCCAAGATGGCCGCCGGGCTGGGTGCGAAGGTCACCATCCTGGACGTCTCGCTCAGTCGGCTCCGCTACCTTTCGGACGTCATGCCGGCAAACGTGACACTTCTCTATTCGAACCGGCACAACATCCTGGATCAGCTCAAGAAGGCCGACCTGCTCGTCGGGGCCGTGTTGCTGCCGGGCGCGAAGGCGCCCAACCTGGTGCGGCGGGAGGACCTCAAGCTGATGAAGGACGGGACCGTCATCGTCGACGTGGCCGTGGACCAGGGCGGCTGCGTCGAGACGATCAAGCCGACCACCCACGAGGATCCCATCTACGTGGTGGACGGCGTCATCCATTACGGCGTGGCCAACATGCCGGGCGCCGTGTCCCGGACCTCTGCCATCGCCCTGGCCAACGCCACCTCGCCGTACTCCCTCACCCTGGCCAACGACGGCTGGGTGGAGGCCTGCAAGGCCGACCGGGCCCTGGCCCTCGGACTCAACGTGGTCAAGGGCAAGGTGACCTATCCCGGTGTGGCCGAGGCATTCGACCTCGAGTTCACGCCGGTGGAGGACGTGCTTTGACCCCAGCTCCCGTCCCCGCCCCCATCGGGGCCGAGCGGGAGGGCCGGCAGCAGGAGCCGCGTCGGGCGCGGGGCGCCGGGTCGCACCGGGGCCCCCGCCGCCGCGGCATGCTGCCGAGGACCGGCCGAAAAGAGGCGTGTACGGCGACGGGACGGGGTTGCTGACGTGGATGCGCGCGTGCTCGTACGTCGCCTGGACAACTACCCGGCGGACTGGCCCCTTCCTGCATACGCCACGCCGGGCGCCGCGGCCGTGGACCTGCGCAACGCCGGCGAGACGGTGACGCTCCCGACCCTCGGGCGGCACCTGGTTCCTACGGGGCTGGCCGTCGCCCTGCCGGAAGGGACCGAGGCCCAGATCCGGCCCAGGTCCGGTCTCGCCCTCCGGAACGGCATCAGCATCATCAACACGCCGTGCACCATCGACAGCGACTACCGGGGCGAGATCCGCATCCCGCTGATCAACCTGGACAGGGAGCCCCAGCGTATCGAGCACGGGGAGCGGATCGCCCAGATGCTGGTCGCCCGGGTCGTACGCATCGCGTGGGAGGAGACGAACGAGCTCCCGTCCAGCGGTCGGGGCGGCGGGGGCTTCGGCAGCACGGGCCGCTGAGGCGGACGGGGCGGCTCCGCCGTGACGCGGCGCGCCGGAGACCCGACAACGGGCGCGGCAGAGCCGTGCTTGCACGGCCACGACGCCCGGAATAACTTAATTTTCTTGCCTTAGCGACGTGTCACGGCGCTGCGGGTTCCGCGTTGCCCGGGGCATCGCCGCCAACCGGTGACAAGGTGATCGTGCGAAGCTGGCTGAATGCGGGGCTGATCCCGGTGAACGACATCGCGGTTGATCTGGGCACTGCGAACACGCTGGTCTATGTGAAGGGCGAGGGGATCGTCCTGAACGAGCCGTCGGTGGTGGCGATCGAGCGCAACTCGAACAAGATCAAGGGCATCGGGCTCGAAGCGAAGCGCATGCTCGGCCGTACCCCGGAAGGGATCATGGCGGTCCGACCGTTGAAGGACGGGGTGATCGCGGACGTGGACATCACGGAGATCATGCTCCGGCATTTCCTGCGCCAGGTCACCTCGAAGCGGATCTTCCGGATCAAACCGCGAGTCGTGGTGGGTGTTCCCTCGGGCATCACGGAGCTGGAGCGGAGGGCGGTCCGGTCCAGCGCGGCCGCGGCGGGGGCGAAGGAAGTGTACATGGTGGCGGAACCCATGGCGGCGGCCATCGGCGTGGGCCTGCCGGTGGACACGCCCACGGGCAACATGGTGATCGATGTGGGTGGCGGCACGACGGAGATCGCGGTCATCGCGTTGAGCGGCATCGTGTCGGACACGTCGATCCGGGTGGGCGGCGACGAGGTGGACAACGCCATCGTCTCGTTCCTGCGGAAGAACTACAATCTGCTCATCGGCGAGCCGACGGCGGAGGCCATCAAGATCCAGATCGGATCCGCGTTCAACAGTGGAGACGAGCGGGAGATGGACGTGAAGGGCCGGGACCTGGTGAGCGGAATCCCGAAGACGGTACGGGTGCATTCGCAGGAGATCCGGGAGTGCATCCAGGAGCCGATCCAGCAGATCGTGGACGCCGTTCGTCGATCGCTGGAGATCACGCCCCCGGAGCTGGCGTCGGACATCGTGGACCGGGGCATCGTGATGACGGGTGGCGGCTCGTTGATCCGGGGGCTGGACCAGTTGCTGACCCACGAGACGAACCTGCCGATCCATGTGGACGAGGAGCCGCTGACGTGCGTCGTGCGGGGCGCCGGCCGGATCCTGGACGACCTGCCTCGCTACCGGAACGTGCTGGCGGCCTAAGCGACAGTGGCGGACTACTTCGAGAACACGCGGCGCGGACGCTGGCGCGAAGCCGGCCTCGCCGCTGTGTTTTTCGTGCTCGCCCTCTTCCTCCTCGTCCTCCCTCCAGAGTACCAGGGGCAGGTGCGGCGCGGCGTGCGGGCGACGGCGCTCCAGCCGTTCATTGCCTTGCAGTCGGGCCTCTTCGACCAGGGGATCCGTCGGGCGGACGTGCAGGCGCTGAGAGCGGAGCGCGACTCGCTGTCCGCGGTGGTGGCGGCCCAGGCGAGCCTGGCGGAGGAGAACCGCAGGCTGCGGGCGCTGCTGGGTCTGCGGGAGCGAGCGGGCCCCTCGTTCGTTCCGGCCGAGGTCATCCGGATCGGAACGACGGGCGCCGAGAGCACGTTCCTGTTGCACGTGGGCTCGGAGCACGCCGTCGGCGTGGGCAGCCCGGTCATCGTGGCCGACGGGCTGCTCGGCGTGGTGTGGGACGTGACGGCGAGCTCGTCGCAGGGTATCGACTGGACGCACCCCGACTTCCGCGCGAGCGCCATGACGTCGGACGGGCAGGCGTTCGGGATCGTGGCGCCGCGGCGGGGCCGGTTCCGGGAAGACGACCGGCTCGCGTTGACGGGGACGCCATTTCACAGCGACATCCTGCCGGGCACCCGGGTGGTCACATCGGGGCGGGGCGGCATCTTCCCCCGCGGGATCCTGCTCGGAACCGTGGTGGAGGTGGAGGAGGCGGAGACCGGGTGGAGCAAGAGCTACGTGCTCCGTCCCGCGGTACGGCCGGAGGCGGCCACCCATGTGCTGGTGGGCCGGCAGCCATTGGAGGTCACGGACCTCTCGCGCCTCTGGAGCGTCCGATCGGACGATCGGCAGCCCCGGAGCGCCCCCGCGGCGCCCGGACCTTCTGAATGAGTGGGCCGGGCTGGCGGTTCTGGGTTCTCGTCGTCCTGCTGGTCGTGGCCCACTTCGCCCTCCACCTGACGTTGGGGGTGGGCGCGGCGGCGCCGGACCTGTTGACGCTCGCGGTGTTGATGGCCGCCCGGGAGGTCCGGGCCGGCTCGGCCGCGGGCCTCGGGTTCCTGCTCGGCCTGGTGGCGGACTCGCTGTCGGTCATGTCGTTCGGCGCGGACACGGCGACGTACACGGTGCTGGGGTACCTGGGCGCCCGGTCGAAGGACCTGTTCGTGGGGGAGAGCCTGGCGTTCCTGGCTCTCTACCTCTTTTTCGGGAAGTGGCTACGGGACGGACTCTTCTTCCTGTTCAGCGGCTCGACGCGGCGGGGCGAGGCGCTCGGGTCGCTGCTGCTGGATGCCCCGATGGCCGCGGCGTACATGGCCATCGTCGGGCTGCTCGTTCTGATCGGCTACCGACTGGCGGACCGCGCCATCTGACGCGGACCCGTCCCGCTTCGAGACATTGAGTCATGGAGCTGCATCATCTGCACGTGCGTCGACGACGGGCCCGGGGGGCCGTCGTCGTGTCGTTCCTGCTCCTGGGCGGGCTCACCCTGGCGTTTTTCCAGACCCAGGTCCTGGAGAACCCGGCGTATGCGCTCCAGTCGGAACAGAACCGGCTGCGTCCTCTCACTGTGCCGGCGCCGCGAGGCACGATCTTCGACCGCAACGGGCGCATCGTGGCCGACAACGTGCCGGGGTACGCCCTGTCACTGCTGCCGGCGCCGCCGGACTCCTTGCGCCGGTCGCTGGAGCGGCTGGCACCGGTCCTGGAGCTGGCGCCCCGGGAGATCGACGCTTTCATGGCCCGGCACCGCCGCACGCCGACGCGGCCCCTGGTCGTGTCCCGCGACCTGACCTTCGGGCAGGTCTCGGCGGTGGAGGAGCGGCGGCCGCTCTTTCCCGAAGTGCTCATCGAGATGCGCCCGCGCCGCCGCTACCCCGCGGGCCACGCCGCGAGCCATCTGGTGGGCTACGTGGGCGAGATCAGCGAGGCGGAGCTGGGGCGACCGGAGTTCGTGCTCTACGACCCCGGCCGGATCATCGGCAAAGCGGGCGTCGAGCGGGAGTACGAGCGGCGGCTGGCGGGCCGGGAGGGGATCCGGTACGTCGAAGTGGACGCCCTGGGCCGCATCGTGGGCGACTTCGCGCCCCAGCCTTCCGTACCGCCCGTGCCCGGGGAAGACGTCCGGCTCAACGTCGACCTGGACCTGCAGGAGTGGATCGCCGGAGTGTTCCCCGAGGGTTACCGTGGCGCCGTGGCCGTGGTGGAGCCGGGATCGGGGCACGTGCTCGCGCTGTACTCGTCGCCGCCGTACGACCCCAACGAGTTCGTGGGCGGGGTGGAGCCGGAGCGTTGGCGGGCGCTCCAGACGGACACGACGCGACCGCTGCTGAACCGTGCGGTGTCGGGTCTCTATCCGCCCGGCTCGACCTGGAAGCTGGCGACGGCCGGGATCGCGCTGGAGCTCGGCGCGGTGGAGCCGGAGGAGCCGATGCCGATCCCGTGCCGCGGTGGGATGCGGTACGGGAATCGGTATTTCCGGTGCTGGGACCCGGGGGGTCACGGGGCGGTGGACCTGGTGGAGGCCATCCGTCATTCCTGTGACGTCTACTTCTACCAGCTCGGTCTGAAGGTCGGGCTCGAGACGCTGCTCGAGGAAGGGACCCGGTTGGGCTTCGCCGAGGCGACGGGTGTGGACCTGCCGTCGGAGCGGGCGGGGCATTTCCCCGACGGGACCGACTGGTACGAGCGGCGGTTCAACCTGACGCCCACGGAGTCGGAGGTGTTGAGCCTGGCCATCGGCCAGGGTGCGAACGACCAGACGGCGCTTCGGCTGGCCCAGTTCTACGCGGCCCTGGCCGCCGGAGGGTTCGCGCCGCCGCCGGCCATCGTGGCCGACTCGCCTTCGGTGGACGGTCCCGGTTGGGATCTCGGCTTCGCTCCAGAGACGTTGGACCTGTTGATCCAGGGCCTGCGCGGCGTCACGGCGCCGGGCGGCACCGCCGCGGGGTCCGCGCTGGAGCACTGGGACTGGATCGGCAAGACGGGCACGTCTCAGAACCCTCACGGCAAGGACCACGGCCTCTTCGTGGGAATGGCCGGACCGTGGGGCGAGGCGCCGGAGGTCGTGGTGGCGACCATCGTGGAGTTCGGCGAGCGGGGCTCGGATGTGGGGCAGTACGCCGCCAAGATTGCAGACTACTACCTGCGCAGGAAGCACGGCATGCCCATCGACACGATCCAGACGCTCCGCGAGCACTGGCTCGCCGGTGTCCCGGCACCGTGGGCGAGCCGATGAGCCGGCTGCGCGGTTTCCTCGGGGACCAGGTCCTGTTCGGGCTGGTCATGCTCCTTTCCTTGTTCGGCGTGGCCATGGTCTTTTCGGCCGGCCAGCTCGACGTGGAGAACCCCCTCGTCGCCTCCCTCTGGCAGCGTCAGCTCCTGTTCCTGGTCGTGTCGGTGGGGGTGATGGTGCTTGTGATGCGCGTGCCGCTCCGCTGGTTCGAGTGGGCGGCCGTGCCCCTCTACACGGCCGGCGCCCTGGTCCTGGTCCTGACCCTCGTCATCGGGACGGGGAAGGGCACCGCCGCGGGCGTCAAGAGTTGGATCGACGTGGGGCCCATCGGAATCCAACCTTCCCAGTTCGTGAACCTGGCCATGATCCTCATGCTTGCCCGGGTCATGAGCGGTTGGCACGAATCGCCGCGCTCCGTGTTCGACCTGTGGCGACCGCTCCTCGTCATGGCCCTGCCCATCGGCCTGGTCATGCTCCAGCCGGACCTGGGCACGGCCATGGTGTTCGGCGCCGTGGGCCTGGTCGCGCTGTACTGGGGAGGGACGCCCCTCGGCGTGCTCTTCCTGCTCCTCAGCCCGTTCCTCGGCCTGCTCGTGGCGTTCGAAGCGTGGATGTTCAGCGTGTACATGCTGGTGCTCGTGGGCTTCTTGTGGCTCTACCGGGCGTTCCTGTGGGAGAGCGTGGTCGTCGTGGCGGCGAACCTCGCCGCGGGTACCATCGCTCTGCCGCTCTGGAACGCGCTGGAGCCCTACCAGCGGAACCGGCTCCTGGTGTTCCTGGATCCGGGACTGGACCCCCAGGGCGCCGGCTGGCACGTGACCCAGTCCCGTGTCGCCATCGGAAGCGGGGGTCTCTTCGGCAAGGGCTGGCTGCTAGGCACCCAGAAACGGCTCGCCTTCCTGCCGGAGCAGCATACGGACTTCATCTTCAGCGTGATCGGCGAGGAGTTCGGCTTCCTGGGCACGGCCCTCACCCTGTTCGTCTTCGGTCTGGTCCTCTGGCGGCTCATACGCATCGCCGAGAAGGTGCCCGACCCCTTTGCCGGTATCGTGGTGTTCGGTATCTTCGGAGCCTGGTTCGCCCATATCATCGTCAATGTCGGTATGACCATCGGGCTCATGCCGGTGACGGGCATCCCGTTGCCGTTCGTGAGCTACGGAGGCTCGTTCCTGCTGGCGAGCTTCGTGGCGTTGGGTATCGTGCAGCGGGTGGCGAAGGAGCATACGAGGGTGCTCAAATGAGCTGGTTCCGGAAAGAGAAGACGAAGCTCAGCTCGACCGAGAAGCGGGAGCTGCCCGCCGACGTCTTCGACAAGTGCCCGGAGTGCGCCGAGATCCTGTACCGGGAACGCCTGGCCCAGAATCTGAAGGTCTGTCCGGCGTGCGGCCACCACCTGCGCATGAGCGCGCCGGAGTACGTCGGTGTCCTCATCGACGACGGCAGCTTCGAGGAGCTGGACGCCGAGCTGCGGAGCGCCGATCCTCTCGGCTTCGAAGACTCGAAGCCGTACCCCGCGCGTCTGGAGGCCGCCGGGAACAAGACAGGCCGTGCCGAGGCCGTGGTGACCGGGGTGGGCCCGCTGGACGCGATCCCCGTGGCGGTCGGCGTCATGGACTTCGCGTTCATCGGGGGCAGCATGGGGTCGGTGGTGGGCGAGAAGATCACCCGTGCCGGGCGGCGGGCGCTGGACGATGGGCGTCCGCTCATCGTCGTGAGCGCGTCCGGCGGTGCCCGGATGCAGGAAGGCATCCTGTCCCTCATGCAGATGGCGAAGACGTCGGCCATGCTGGGGCGTCTCCACGAGGCCGGCCTGCCGTTCGTCTCGATCCTGACGGACCCGACGACGGGCGGTGTGACGGCGTCGTACGCCATGCTCGGCGATGTGAATCTGGCGGAGCCCGGCGCGCTCATCGGCTTCACGGGCCCCCGGGTGATCGAGCAGACGATCAAGCAGGAGCTGCCGGAGGGGTTCCAGCGGAGCGAGTTCCTGCTGGACCACGGCATGGTGGACCGCATCGTGGACCGTCGTGAGATGAAGACGACGGTGGCGCGCCTGCTGCGCCACATGATGGGCCTGGAGGAGCGGGCGGAGGCGTCCCGGGCGGACGATTGACCGAGCTCACGTACGAAGGTCTGGTCGACCAGCTCTTTCCCCGGCTCACCGGGCGCATCCGCTGGGGCCTGGACCAGACGCAGCGCCTGCTGGCCGCCGTGGGTGACCCCCACCGTGCGTATCCGTCCATCCACGTCGGCGGCACCAACGGCAAGGGCTCGGTGGCCGCGACGATCGCGTCCGTGCTCCGGGCCGGTGGACACCGTGCCGGGCTCTACACCTCGCCGCACCTCTGCGACCTGACGGAGCGGGTCCAGGTGGACGGGGCGCCGGTCTCCAGGACCTCGCTCCTCGCCGCGGCGCGGCGGCTCTGGCCCGCCGTGGAGCGAGAGGGGCCGACCTTCTTCGAGGCCACCACGGCCATCGCCTTCCTGGTCCTGGCCGAGGCTGCCGTGGACCTGGCCGTGGTGGAGGTCGGGCTCGGGGGGCGGCTCGACTCCACGAACGTGCTGGACCCGGAGGTGGCGGTCCTGACCAACGTGGCCATGGACCACGCCCAGTACCTGGGCGACACGCTGGAGGCCATCGCGGCCGAGAAGGCGGGCATCATCAAGGCGGGCGTGCCCGTGGTGGCGGCGGAGCAGGATCCGCTGCTCCGGGACGTCTTTCGCAGGCGGGCGGAGGAGATGGGTGCGCCGTTCCACACGCTGGAGGCGGAGCGGTTGAGTCACGTGTCCGTGGACGCGGCGGGCACGCGGATGA
Organism: uncultured Gemmatimonadaceae bacterium; assembly: GCA_964416095.1. GTDB lineage: Bacteria > Gemmatimonadota > Gemmatimonadetes > Longimicrobiales > RSA9 > CAYQCY01. The sequence continues at coordinate 14,308 of CAYQCY010000021.1, read as the reverse complement.
TCCTGTGGACGGACACCTGGGGCGAGCTGGCGCTGCACACGCCGCTCATCGGTGCGCACCAGGCGGTGAACACCGCCCTCGCCGTCCGGGCGATGGAGCTGGTCCCGGAACGGTTCCGTCCGGACGCCCGGACGGTGGCCCGGGGCGTGGGCCGGGTGCGGTGGCCGGGGCGGGTGCAGCTCCTGCTCGGGGCGGACGGGCTGTGGCTCTTCGATGCGGCCCACAACACGGCAGGGGTGGAGTCCCTCGTCGCCGCCGTCCGCGAGCTGAGCCTGCCGTCGCCCGTCGTGCTGCTCATCGGCGTGATGGGCGACAAGAACTGGGATGCGATGCTGCCGCCCCTCTTCGAGCTGGCCGATGCGACGGTCTTCACGACACCGGACAGCGCGCCGGAAGAACGACGCTGGGACCCTGCGTCCGTCCTGGCCCAGGTGTCGGCACCGGCACCCGAGATCGTGACGGACTTCGGTCCCGCGCTGCGCCGGGCCCGGGCCCGGGCCGGTACCGGCACGGTCATCGTGACGGGCTCCTTCTACACCCTGGGCGACGCCTTCCGTGAGCTGGACGTGGCGCCGTTCCAACCCGATCCGGGGTTGCCGCCCGCCGCCGCCGCGATCTAGATTCGCGGCCTATGTCCGAATTCGGCAGTCTCCCGGGCTTCCGCGACTTCTTTCCGGAGGACTTCGCGCGGCGCAGCCACATCACGGCCGCCTGGCGCGAGGCGTCGCGGCGGTACGGATTCCAGGAGTACGATGGTCCGCCCCTTGAGCCGCTGGAGCTGTACACCCAGAAGAGCGGCGAGGAGATCGTGGACCAGCTCTACGCCTTCGAGGACAAGGGCGGCCGCCGGGTGGCGCTCCGGCCCGAGATGACGCCTACCTTCGCCCGCATGGTGGGCCGTCGCGCCCGGGCCGTGGCGAAGCCGATCCGGTGGTTCTCGGTCCCCCAGCTCTTTCGCTACGAACGGACGCAACGGGGACGGCTGCGGGAACATTTCCAGTGGAACGTGGACATCGTCGGTGAGACGAGCGTGGCCTCGGACGCGGAAGCCCTGGCCGTCGCCCTGGATGCGCTCCGGTTGCTGGGGCTGGCGGCGGAGGACGTGGTGGCGCGGGTCAACGATCGGCGCCTGCTGGAACGGGTCCTGGTCCACTCCGGCGTGCCGACGGAACGGCTCGACGCCACCTACGGCGTCATCGACAAGCTCGGTCGGGAGGAGGAGGGCCGGAGCAGGGAGCGGTTCCGGGAGGAGGTCGGCCTGGACGCGGGCACGGTGGACCGGATCTTCGAGCTCGTGCGGCACGAGACCTTCGCGGAGCTGGCGGAGACGTATGGTGGCGTGGAGGGGCTGACCGGACCGCTGGACGACCTGACGGAGTACTTCGGGCTACTGGACGGCATGGGCTGGGGCGACTGGGTCCGCTTCGACCCGTCCATCGTACGGGGCCTGGCGTACTACACGGGCACGGTGTTCGAGATCTTCGACCGCCGGGGCGAGCTTCGAGCCATCTGCGGCGGTGGGCGCTACGATGACCTGCTGGCGACGCTGGGCGGCATCGACCTGCCCGCCCTCGGCTTCGGCATGGGCGACGTGGTGCTGGGCGAGCTGCTGGAGGGGCGGGGCCTGCTCCCGGACACGGCGCCGGGACTCGACTACTACATCGTCATCATCACGGACGACCAGCGGATGCTGGCCCGCCGGGTGGCGGCCGCGCTCCGGGGCCGGGGTCACGCGGTCGCCTACGGTCTCCACAGCGCCGGCGTGGGCCGGCAGTTCAAGGACGCCGACGCCCGGGGCGCCCGTCGCGCGGTGGTGCTGGGCCCCGACGAGGTGGCTGAAGGGGTGGCCCTGGTCCGCAGCATGGAGAGCGGCGAAGAGGAGCGGGTTCCGCTGGACGAGCTGCTGGGATGAACGACCGGCACCCGGACGAGGAATCGCTGCGCGAGGAGCGGCGCCGGATCGTGCGGCGCATCACGCTCTGGACGTACGCGTTCGCGCTGGCCGCCATCCTGATCGGCCTGCTGGGTGGCGCGCTCCTGGCCTGGATTCTGACCGGGCTGGGGCTGCCGTTCCTGCGGACCTGGCTCCTGCTGTCCATGGTGCTGGTGCTGGTGCCCATCATGATCCACGTGGGCCAGTCCATCCGGGAGGTGCGGCGGCGGGACGGGGAGGACGCAGGCGGGCCGTGAGACGACACGACGGCGACGAACAGGGGACCGATGGCGGATGACAAGAGGCTGACCGCGCGGAGCGAGGATTTCGCGGCGTGGTACAACGAGGTAGTGCTCCGGGCGGAGCTGGCCGACTACTCGCCGGTGCGGGGCAGCATGGTGATCCGGCCCTACGGGTACGGGCTCTGGGAGAACATGCAGCGTGCCCTGGACGACATGTTCAAGGAGACCGGGCACCAGAACGCTTACTTCCCGCTGTTCATCCCCCTGAGCTTCATCAGCCGTGAGGCCCAGCACGTGGAGGGCTTCGCCAAGGAGATGGCACTGGTCACCCACACCCGGCTCATTGTCGGCGCGGACGGCGAGCTCGTGCCGGACCCGGCCTCGGAGCTGGAGGAGCCGCTGGTGGTGCGGCCCACCTCGGAGACCATCATCTACGACGCGTTCTCGAAGTGGGTCCAGAGCTACCGGGACCTGCCGCTCCTCATCAACCAGTGGGCGAACATCGTGCGCTGGGAGATGCGCACGCGTCTCTTCCTGCGCACGGCGGAGTTCCTCTGGCAGGAGGGCCACACGGCCCACGCCACGCCGGAGGAGGCCGAGGAGGAGGCGGTGCGCATGCTGGGCGTCTACCGCACGTTCATGGAGGAGTGGATGGCCATGCCGGTCATCACGGGCCGGAAATCGCCGTCGGAGACGTTCCCGGGCGCGGACCACACCTACGCCTGCGAAGCCCTGATGCAGGACAACCGGGCCCTCCAGGCAGGGACGACCCACAACCTGGGCCAGAACTTCTCCAGGCAGTTCGATTTCACCTTCCAATCGGAGAGCGGTGGGGAGGAGTACGCCTGGAGCACCTCCTGGGGCGTGTCCACCCGGCTGGTGGGCGGGCTGGTCATGACCCACGGTGATGACACGGGGATCGTGCTGCCGCCGAAGCTGGCCCCGTACCAGGTGGTCGTGGTGCCGATCTTCCGCACCGACGAGGAGCGGGCCGCGGTGTTGGGCAAGGCGGACCAGGTCATGTCCGCGCTGCGCCACGCCGGTGTCCGGGTGGAGCTGGACGGGCGGGAGACCATGTCGCCGGGCGCGAAGTTCTACGAATGGGAGCGCAAGGGCGTCCCGCTCAGGGTGGAGATCGGGCCGAAGGACGTGGCGAATGAGCAGCTCGTCGTGGTCCGACGTGTCGTAGCCGAAGGCCAGGACCGGAAGGCGTTCCTGCCCGAGGCCCGGGCGCTGGCTTCGGTGCCCGGCATCCTGGACGACATCCAGGACCGCATGTTCGAGGCAGCCGACCGGCGGCGTCAGGCGAACACGCACCGGCTCGACGACTACGAGGCCTTCCGGGAGCTCATGGAGGGGCAGGGCGGCTTCGTGTACGCCGGCTGGTGCGGCTCGGAGGCGTGCGAGGAGAAGGTCCAGGAGGACACGAAGGCGACGATCCGGGTGCTGCCCGGCGAGGAGCATCGCTTGCCCACACCGCCGGATCGGTGTCTCGTGTGCGGGGGTGCGGCACAGGCGGAGGCGGTATGGGCACGAGCGTACTGAGGGACAGCATGTTCCGGTACCGGGGCGACGTGCTCCACTGCGACGACGTCTCCACGGAGGCGCTGGCCGCCGAGTTCGGCACACCGCTGTACGTCTACAGTGGCACGGGCATCCTGGACCGGTACCAGGCCTTCGACGCGGCCTTCGAGCCCCTCGACCGGCTCATCGCCTACTCGGTGAAGGCGAACGGCAACCTGTCCATCCTGCGCCTCCTGGCCGGGCAGGGGTCGGGGGCGGACATCGTGAGCGGTGGTGAGCTGCATCGGGCGCTGGCCGCGGGGATCCCCGCGGAGCGTATCGTGTTCAGCGGCGTCGGCAAAACGGTGGCGGAGATGGAGGCGGCGCTTGACGCGGGCATCCTGGCCTTCAACGTGGAGAGCGAGGGCGAGTTGCGACGGCTGTCGGAGGTGGCCGCGACCCGGGGCGTGGTGGCGCCGGTGGCGCTACGGGTGAACCCGGACATCGAGAGCCCGACGCCGCACCGCTACACCCGGACGGGCCACCTGCAGACGAAGTTCGGCATACCCGGAGAGGACGCCCTGCGGCTGTACGGGTCCATGCGGGAGCTGCCGGGTGTGGAGCCCGTGGGGATCGATGCTCACATCGGCAGCCAGATCCTCGAGCCGGAGCCGTACCGACGGGCGCTCCTGCATCTGCTGGACATCGTCAGCGAGCTGCGGGACCGGGACGTCGAGCTCCGGTACCTGGACCTGGGTGGCGGGTTCGGCGTCGACTACGGCGACGGCGAGGAGCCGGAGGCGGCGGCCTTCGCCGAGCTGGTCGTGCCCCACATGGCCACGAGCCGCATGACGCTCGTGCTCGAGCCCGGCCGGACCATCGTGGGTCCCGAGGGCGTGCTCCTGACCCGGGTCCTGTACCTGAAGGAGATGGGCGGCAAGACCTTCGTCATCGCCGATGCCGGCATGAACGACCTGCTGCGGCCCAGCCACTACGAGGCCTATCACCGCATCGACCCCGCCCGGCGCACGGACCGGCCCGACGTGCGGGCCGACGTCGTGGGGCCCGTCTGCGAGACCGGCGACTTCCTGGCCCTCGACCGGGCCATGGTCCGGCCCGAGCCGGGCGACATCCTGGCGGTCCGCACGGCCGGCGCCTACGGTTTCACCATGGCCTCGACCTACAATGCGCGGCCCCGCCCCGCGGAGGTCCTGGTCGAGGGATCGGACGCCCGCCTGATCCGGGCCAGGGAGACGCAGGACGACCTGGTGCGAGGCGAGCTGGAGGCGCTGGAGGCGGGATGAGCCGCATCCTGATCCTCGATTTCGGCTCCCAGTACACGCAGCTCATCGCCCGGCGCATCCGGGAGGAGCGGGTGTACTGCGAGATCCACCCGCCCACGGTGACGCTGGACTGGATCCGGGACTGGGACGCCGGCGGGATCATCCTGTCGGGCGGGCCGTCCTCGGTCTACGAGGACGATGTGCCCACCGCGGACCCGACGCTACTGCGTCTCGGTGTGCCGGTGCTGGGGATCTGTTACGGCATGCAGTTGGTGGCGCACCTGGAAGACGGCGAGGTCATCCATGGCCGTCGGGAGTACGGACGGGCGGAGGTCCGGGTGGACGAGCCGGACGAGCTGTTCGAGGGCTTCGAGCCCGGCGAGTCGGCGGCGGTGTGGATGAGCCACGGCGACCACGTCGACGAGCCACCGCCCGGCTACCGGACGCTGGCGTCCACGGCATCGCTGCCCGTGGCGGCCTTCCGCGCCGGGGACCGGCCCGTCTTCGGGGTACAGTTCCACCCCGAGGTGGCCCACACGCCCCGGGGCGACCAGATCATCTCGAATTTCCTCTTCCGCATCGCGGGCTGCGAGCCCACATGGACGGCCGGCTCGTTCATCGAGGATGCCGTGGCCCGCGTCCGGGAGCAGGTGGGAACGGCGGAGGTCATCTGCGGCCTGTCCGGCGGGGTGGATTCGAGCGTGGCGGCGGCGCTGGTGCACCGCGCCGTCGGCGACCAGTTGACGTGCATCTTCGTGGACACGGGGCTGCTCAGGAAGGGCGAGCGGGAGAGCGTGGTGCGCACCTTCCGCCGGCACCTGGGCATCCGGCTGGAGGTGGTGGACGCGGCCGACGCGTTTCTGGCGGACCTGGAGGGTGTGGTGGACCCGGAGGAGAAGCGGCGGGTCATCGGCGGCCGATTCATCCGGGTCTTCGAGGAGGCGGCTCGCAGCGTGGGCCGGGATGCGCGATATCTGGTCCAGGGCACGCTCTACCCGGACATCATCGAGTCCCGTTCGGTGCGGGGCCCGTCCGCCACCATCAAGACGCACCACAACGTGGGCGGCCTGCCGGAGGACATGGCCTTCGAGCTGGTGGAGCCGTTGCGGGAGCTGTTCAAGGACGAGGTCCGACAGGCCGGGCGGGAGCTGGGCCTGCCGGAAGAGCTGGTGGGCCGTCATCCGTTCCCGGGGCCGGGCCTCGCCGTCCGGGTGCTGGGCGAGGTCACGCGGGAACGGCTGGCCGTGGTCCGGGAAGCGGACGCGATCTACCTGGAGGAGATCCGCACCGCCGGGCTCTACGACGACATCTGGCAGGCCTTCGCGGTGTTGCTGACGGTGCGGAGCGTGGGCGTCATGGGCGATGCGCGGACGTACGAACACGTCATCGCGCTGCGGGCCGTCACCAGCCGTGACGGCATGACGGCCGACTGGTTCCCGTTCCCCCACGACGTGCTGGCCCGCGTCTCGTCGCGGCTCATCAACGAAGTCGACGGCGTGAACCGGGTCACGTACGACATCAGCTCGAAGCCGCCCGCCACCATCGAGTGGGAATAGGGACGGGCGTCACGCCCCCGCATCACCGCTGGTGGCGAGCTTCGGCTCCCACTCGCGCATCATGGTCACGAAGGCCCGGGCCGCCTTCGCTTCGAACTCCGACCCCGCGCGCTCCTCGATGTAGGCCAGGACCCGCTCCGCCGGCCATGCCGGCCGGTACGGCCGGTGGGTGCGGAGCGCGTCGTAGACGTCGCACACATGGACGAGCCTGCTCGCGGTGTGGCACGCCCGCGGATACCGGAACCGGGGATAGCCGGTGCCGTCGATCATGATGTGGTGCTCGTAGGCCACGACGGCGGCGGTATCCAGGCGCTGCTCCATCTGCATGATGATGCGGGCGCCTTCGACGGGATGGGTGTTCATGACGGCCCGCTCCTCGTCGGAGAGCTTGCCGCCCTTGTTCAGGATCTCCTCGGGTATGCGGACCTTGCCGATGTCGTGGAGGAGCCCGGCGATCCCGAACTCCCGGACCGCCTGCGAGCCCAACCGCATCCATTCCGCCAGCCCCATGGCCAGGACGGAGACGTTGAGGGCGTGGGTCGTGGTGTACTCGTCGAACTCCCGTAGCCGGACCAGGGGCAGCATCATGCGCTGGTCGCTGCGCATGGCCACGGACAGGGAGGAGACGATGGCCGCTGCTTCCACCAGCGGCACGGACCGGTCCTCCGCCACCTCGCCGTGGAGCCACCGCACGGCGTCCGCCTCCTGATCCAGGGCGAGGGGGATCGTGGCCACCGTCCGGGCACGGTCCGGGTCCTGGCCCCGGATCCCCAGTGCGCCGTACTGGATTCCGGTCTTCCGGGTCTGGAGCCGCTCCGCCGACGAGCTGGCCTGCCAGGCGTTGAGCCGGCGCAGGACGTCGTCCAGGAACGACTCCAGCTCTTCGCGCCCCACGCCCCCGTGGAGCTCCAGCCGTTGGACGCCGATCCCGGCCAGTCGCTCGCTCCAGTCCCAGGACTTGAGCTCCGGCAGCGGCCGGCCGCCGTACGCCACGCTCTCGTCCAGGAAGGTGAAGCGCGGTGAGTCGTCGGTGGCCAGCAGGTCCAGAAGCCGCTCGTACGCCCGGTCCAGCGCCTGCTCCCGCGCCGGATGGCCGTCCCGGTACAGGCCCATGTTGGAGAGGGCCTTGCCCAGCGCCGTCAGGAACTCCACGGGCTCCAGCATCACCGCGTCGTCCCCGCGGCCTCGCGAAAGGCAACGTCCCGGGATGACCGGGCACGGTCCAGCACCGCTTGGGCCTCCGGGTGGTGGGACCAGCCTTCGGCCAGGGCGCCGATGGCGGCTACCGTCACCGGCGTCTTCCCGGCGAGGCGCACACTGCCCAGCAAGCCCCTCCCCTCGCCGGCGAGCTCCAGGAGGGTGCGTAGCGCCTCGGGCTGGTCGAGCTGTCCCAGCGCCTTGACGGCCGAGCTGCGGAGGGCTTCCGGCAGGGCCTCGTCCGTGGCCCGGGCCAGCACCAGGGGCACGGCGTTCGCCGGAGTGCCTCGTCGTGCCGCGAGCAAGCCCAGTTGGAGCACCCGCTCGTCGGTGTCGCCCAGCGCCATGCGCAGGACCGTGTCCCTGTGACCGGGCGCCCGCAGCCCGATCTTGACGGCCTCGCGTCGGACCCGTGGATCCGGGTGGGAGAGCAGGCGGCTCTCCACCGGCCCTTCGGGCGCCGTGCCCAGTGCGTTGTGGATGGCCAGCAGGTTCCGGAGCACGAACCAGCGGTCGTCGTCCAGCCGTTCGTCGACGATGGGCAGGATGGGCGGGCCCAGGTGGACCAGCAGGTCGAAGGCGGCGCGCCGGCTCGACCGGTCTTCGGACTCGCTCATGGCGTCCAGGAGCAGGGGCGCCGCATCGCTGCCCAGGCGCGCGAGAATCGGCTCGATGCGCCCGGACCGGAGGTCCGGTTGCCGGATGACCACGGCGAACCGCGCCGGCTGTGCCAGGAGGTCCCAGACCGCCTCCGCGGCCTCGGTGTCCGCCGCGTCATCGAGTGCGTCCAGGACGTGCTGGACGCCCCGCTCCTCGATGAGACGGTCGACCGCGCGGTCCAGGGCCGGCCCGACGGCATCGGACTCGAGGCACATCTGGAGTATGCGCACGGCCTCCGGTGTGGCGTCCGCCTGCCCGGTCACGGTCCCTTCTTCCCGGGTCCCGGCGAGCCCGGCCAGGGCGAAGCCGTACCCGGCGGGATTCGGGTCGTCGAGCTCCCAGCCTTCCAGCATACGGCTCACCACGCTGCGGAGCTCCTGGTCCGCGTCATCGCGGCCCGCGGCGTCCTCGTGACCGGCGTGTTGAGCCAGCTTGGACAGGATCCGGAGCAGCGATTCGGAGATGGGCCGGGCCGCCGCATCCGCCGTGGCCTCCAGGAGCCTGACGACCGCGTCACAGGACATGGACGCATTCGCGTCCAGCATGAAGCGGCGCTGCTGGGCCCGATCGCCGCCCATCTCCACCAGCCGCTGCAGCGTCGGCGGTGACAGGCGGTCCACGAGACTGTGGAAGCGACGCTTCAGCGCGCCCTGGGCCTCGCCGTCCCCCGAGCGCAGCTCACGGGCGATCTCCAGCAGGTACCCCACGATGACCTGGTCGTAGGCGGACGACGCCGGGCGCTCATCGATGGCGGACGCCACGACATCCGGGTCGGTGGGGACAGCCGCGTCGTCCTCCGCGGCGACGGCGGCACGAGCCAGCTCCACCCAGAGCCGCGCCGCTCGCGTGTGGTCGCGCTCGTCCGTCTCCACCAGCTCGAGCTGGTCCAGCGACATGGGGAAAAGCCCGACATGGGGCCACGCGCCTCGCTCGGACTCGGGCCGGAGACCGAGAGGCTGGCCGTCATGCTGCCGCGGGTCGCCGGCCAGGACCCGCAGTACCGACGCGAGCTCTGCCGGCGTGACCCCGGGTCGGAACTTGACCGCGCCCAGGTAGTGGCTGTGCAGGCGTCGAGCGAGCTGACGGAGCACGGGATGGTCCGTGTCCGTCGCCGTGCCCTCGATGACGAGCTGCTCCCGCGCCACCCCCAGCGACAGCGCCGACCGCTCCCGCAGCAGGACGTGGAGCCGCTCCACCACGTTGTCGGCAACCGCCTCCAGCAAGGGGTGCCCCTCGGGGTACATACCGTGCTTCTGGAGGGCGATGGCCAGCTCGATGAGGAACTCGCCCAGCTCCCGCGACAGAGCGACCCGATCCCGAGACCCGCCGGACGACGTCGTCGCTTCAGTCACCCGGACGGTCCCGTCCGATCCGCATCATCTCGTCCGCCTGCCGCCGGAGCCGCGCCTCGATCGTGTCCCAGGTCTCCGACATGCGCTGCACGTCCCGGCTCCACGAGGCCACGAACGCACGCAGCTCGTCCGCCGACGTGCCGTGCGACTCGAATATGGAGTCCCGCATGGCCTGGAACTCCTCCGGGCTCACAGCCGCATAGTCCGCCTGGCGGAGCGCGATGAAGGTCTGGATGAACTGTTCCTCCGTCAGCGGGGGGTCCGCTTCCGACGATGCTCCCGGACCGCATGCGGTCACAGTCAGGAGCAGCGCCAGCAAAAGCGTCGTCCGGTGGTGTAGCATCACTTCCTGCCTGATGGGTTCGGTGCCGCGCCGGCCCCTAACCGTACCGCCGTTCGGCTCACCGTGTCAACGACGGGCGCCTGCCGGATTGGCAGGGCCTCGGGGCACGCGGATTGCGCCTTCCACTGGTGGACGATGAGAAGACGGAGCCGTCGTCGGGGCGGCGTTGGAGACAGGAGCTGTCGTGCTGAACAGTGATCGACTGACGATCAAGGCGGGTGAGGCGATCCAGGCGGCCGCCGGGGAGGCGCAGCGCCGGGGCAACCCGTCGCTGGAAGACGTCCATCTGCTGGCTGCGCTGCTGGAGCAGGAGGAGACGGTTGTGGTCCCCGTCCTGCGTAAGGTCGGGGTGAACCTGGCCCGGCTGCGAGAGGAGCTGGAGTCGCGCCTGGACCGTCTGCCGAAGCAATCGGGCGAGACGCGGCCCACGGTGAGCCGTGAGCTGAACCGCATCTTCGACGCGGCAGAGGCCACGGCCCGGGAGCTGGCGGACGAGTACGTCTCGACGGAGCACCTGCTGGTGGCGCTTGCGGACGAGAAGGGCTCGACGACGCGGGAGCTTCTGGAATCCGAGGGCGCGACCCGCGCGGTGCTGCTGGAGGCGCTGGCGGCGGTGCGGGGACCGCATCGTGTGACGGACCAGGACCCGGAGCAGAAGTACCGCGCGCTGCAGCGGTTCAGCCGGGACCTGACGGAGCTGGCGCGGCAGGGGAAGCTGGACCCGGTGATCGGCCGGGACGAAGAGATCCGGCGTGTGATCCAGGTGCTGAGTCGTCGTACGAAGAACAACCCGGTGCTCATCGGTGAGCCGGGCGTCGGCAAGACGGCCATCGTGGAAGGCCTGGCTCAGCGTATGGTGAGCGGCGATGTCCCGGACTCGCTGAAGGACAAGGTGCTGGTCCAGTTGGACATCAGCGCCATCGTGGCCGGGGCGAAGTTCCGGGGCGAGTTCGAGGAGCGGTTCAAGGCGGTGTTGAAGGAGCTGACGGAGGCGGAAGGCCGCTTCATCGTGTTCATCGACGAGCTGCACACGCTGGTGGGCGCCGGTGCGGCGGAGGGCGCGGTGGACGCGGGCAACATGATCAAGCCGCCGCTGGCCCGGGGCGACCTGCACGTGGTGGGCGCGACGACGCTGGACGAGTACCGCAAGCACGTGGAGAAGGACGCGGCGTTGGAGCGCCGGTTCCAGCCGGTCTACGTGGGCGAGCCGACGGTGGAGGACACGGTGGCGATCCTGCGGGGGCTGAAGGAGCGCTACGAGGTGCACCACGGCGTACGGATCACGGACGCGGCGATCCTGGCGGCGGCGCGTCTGTCGGACCGGTACGTGGGCGGGCGCTTCCTGCCGGACAAGGCGATCGACCTGATCGACGAGGCGGCGTCCCGGCTGCGCATCGAGATCGACTCGCTGCCCCAGGAGATCGACGAGGTCGAGCGCCGCATCATGCAGTTGGAGATCGAGCGCACGGCGCTGGCGGACGAGGAGGAAGCGGAGGCGGTGCGGCGCCGCGAGGCCATCGAGAGCGAGCTGGCCGAGCTGCGGGAGATGGCCAGCGGGATGAAGGCCCGGTGGCAGGCGGAGAAGGACGCCATCGTGGCGCTGCGTGAGTTGAAGAGCCGGATCGACGAGTTGAAGGTGCAGGCGGACCGGGCGACGCGGACGGGCGACCTGGCCCGGGCGGCGGAGATCCAGTACGGCGAGATCCCGAGGACCCGGCAGGAGCTGGCCGAAGCGGAGGCCCGTCTGGCGGAGCTCCAGGCGGAGACCCAGTTCCTGAAGGAGGAGGTGGACGCGGAGGACGTGGCGGAGGTGGTGTCGCGCTGGACCGGCGTGCCGGTGTCCCGGATGCTGGAGTCGGAGCGGGAGCGGCTCCTGCACCTGGAGGACGTGCTGGGCACGCGGGTCGTGGGCCAGGAGGAGGCGGTGGCCGCCGTCTCCAACGCGGTCCGTCGGAGCCGGGCCGGGCTCCAGGACCCGGACCGGCCCATCGGCAGCTTCATCTTTCTCGGGCCGACCGGTGTCGGGAAGACGGAGACGGCCCGTGCGCTGGCCGAGTTCCTCTTCGATGACGAGGAGGCGATGGTCCGCATCGACATGTCCGAGTACATGGAGAAGCACGCCGTTTCGCGGCTCATCGGGGCGCCACCGGGCTACGTGGGCCACGAGGAGGGCGGCCAGCTCACGGAGCGCGTGCGACGCCGGCCGTATTCGGTGGTCCTCTTCGACGAAGTGGAGAAGGCGCACGCCGAGGTGTTCAACGTGCTGCTCCAGATCCTGGACGACGGCCGTCTGACGGACTCACAGGGCCGGACGGTGGACTTCCGCAACACCGTCATCATCATGACGTCGAACATCGGCAGCCAGTACATCCTGGAGCGTGCGGGCACGGATGCCTGGGACGCCGTGGGTGACCACGTGCTCGGCGAGCTGCGCAGGGCATTCCGCCCCGAGTTCCTGAACCGGGTGGACGACATCATCGTCTTCCGGCCCCTGGACCGGGAGCAGCTGGCAGAGATCGTGGAGCTGCAGCTCCGCCGGGTGGCGAAGCTGCTGGCCGAGCGGCGGCTGGACCTGGAGGTGACGGACGCGGCGAAGGCGTACATCGCCGACCAGGGCTACGATCCGGCCTTCGGTGCGCGGCCCCTGAAGCGGGCGATCCAACGGCTCATCCAGAACCCGCTGGCGCTGGAGGTGCTGGAGGGCCGGTTCGAGGAAGGTGACCGCGTGGTCGTGGACCGGGACGGGGACCGGCTCGTGTTCCATCGGGCCGCGGGCGCGCCGGGCGGCGCTTCCGCCGCTTGACACCCCGCGACGGCGACGCGCACCTTCCCTCCGTCTCCGGACTTGCCGGAGTCGTGATCGTGTCGACCGGAGGGTTCCCATGCCACGTGTTCGGCCCCTGCTGCTCCTGCTGACCCTGGCCGCGCTCCCGGCCTGCGTCGCCCGGACGGTCGATGCGGGCAGGGCCGCGGACCGCAGCGTCGGCCCGCCCCTGGTCCTGGATCGGTTCCTCCGGGCCGCCAACGAGAACGACCTGGAGACGATGGCGCGGTTGTTCGGCACGGAGAAGGGGAGCATCGTGCGTCGGGACGGGGAGGCGTCGGCCCAGGAACGCATGTTCATCCTGGCGTCGCTCCTGCGCCACGACGACTACGTGATCGAGGGCAACGAGGTGGTGCCCGGCCGCCTTCAAACCGCCACCCGTCTCCTGGTCCGCATGCGGTTCGGCGACCGGTCCGTCGTGGTGCCTTTCACCATCGTCCGGTCCCGGGACGAGTGGCTGGTGGAGCGGATCGGCATCGAGCGGATCACCGGCTCGTAGCCCGCCCCCGACCTGCCTTCCGGGTCTGCCGGTCCGTCCTGCGGCTGTCCGGGCCCACCAGACGGTCAGGCGGGCGACCGTCCATGCTGGACGAGCTCCACGAGGACACCGCCGGTGGCGTCGGGGTGGATGAAGGCGACCCGGTGCCCCCGGGCGCCGGTCCGTGGCGCCTCGTCGATGAGCCGCCAACCGGCGTTTCGCAGGCGCTCCAGCTCGGCTTCGATGTCCTCCGTCCGATACGCGATGTGGTGCAGCCCGGGCCCGCGGCGCTCGAGGAAGCGGGCGACGCCCGAGTCGTGGCTGGTGGGCTCGATGAGCTCGAGGGGCACGGGGCCCTCGACGAAGGCCACGGCCACGTCCTGGTCGGCCACGCGCTCGATGACGGAACTGGCGGCACCCGTCAGGAATTCGTACCGTGGCAGCGCATCGCGGATGGACGGGACGGCGATGGCGACGTGATCGAGGGGCAGGTCGGGCTTCATGACGTTGTCGGCCGGAGTCTTGCACGTAGTGCTGGTGCCGCGGGAACATACACGCAAGCCGGTGCCCGGACCACCGGTCGAGCAGAAAAGGAGATCCGATGACGGAGAGCGCGAGCCTTGTGACGGTGACCGATGCGAACTTCAGTGACGAGATCGAAGGCACCGACGGCCTCGCGATGGTGGATTTCTGGGCGGAATGGTGCGGGCCGTGCCGTCTGGTGGCCCCTATCGTGGAGGGGCTGGCCAGGGAGTACGCCGGCCGGTTGAAGGTCGGCAAGCTGGATGTGGACTCGAACCAACAGACGGCGGTGCGGTTCAACGTGCGCTCCATCCCGAGCATCCTGTTCTTCAAGGACGGGGAGCACGTCGAAACGGTCGTGGGCGCGGTACCCAGGCCGCAGCTGGAGCGGAAGATCAAGGAGTTCCTGGACTAG
>CAYQCY010000020.1:0-38186 GCA_964416095.1 uncultured Gemmatimonadaceae bacterium | reverse complement strand
TCTAGGCGCGCCGCCCGCACGCTTCGAGGACGACAACGAGCTGCCGTCCCGACTCTCTCGCGGCGAGGAGCCGACCCCCTGTCAGGGCCGCGCCAGCCGCTTCTTCGCCGCCGCCCGGTCGTCCCCCTCGAGACGCGGGTTCTCCGAGCCGGGCCTCAGCTCGTCCGCCGCGAACGTGCGCATCTCCGACTCCCCGTCCAGGACCACCCCGTACCGGTGCGGATGGTACTGGCTCGCGTCCACCACCATGCCCTCCCGCCCCACCAGCGCCGGATCGATGGCCATGGACCCACGCTGTATCGTCACCCGCGTGCCCCGCTGGAGCACCGAGAACTCCGTCGTAGCCATCCGCTTCGCCTCCCGTTGATCGCCCGATGCCGCCCCCACGATGGCAGCGACCGCCACCCCACGCAATCCCTTGCCCGACAACGCCACCCGCCTATATTCCGCCCGGCCCCGAACGTACACCAGGTGAACCCATGCCCATCCATCGACCGTTCCCGCGCACCGGCGTCATGGCCGCCGGCACCGTCGTCGGCCTGCTCTGGCTCGCCATGGCCTTCAGCTCCCTCTGGGCCTCCGTCCGCGGCTACGCCAACGACCGCCTCGGCTGGGGGCTCGCCTGGGGCCTCGTCGGCATCCTCCTCCTCGCCGGCGGCATCGCCGCCATCATCGGCACCTGGTACCACCTGAACCGCGTCGCCCGCCCCGAACGCTAGTGTAACACCGCTGCGGGAACGACTCGGCAAACGATAAGCCCGGCTCAACGCCGGGCTTTCATTCATCACGACAGCGACCCATGCCTCACGCCCGCCACACCCACTTCGGCCTTCACCCCTCCTCGGCTTCCTCCCAGAATCCCAGCATCTCCTCCTCGAACCGCCCCGGATCCTCCCCGTACGCCACCGACCACTCCTCGAAGCTCGGCAGGTCCACCCGCTCCACCAGCACGTCCGTCACCCGCTTCACCAGCGCCTGGTACGACCCCGGCGACCCCGCCTCCGGCACACCCGCCCCCTCACGACCACCCTGCGCCAGCTCGTACACCTCCTCCGCCGACAACGATAGGAAGTGGTCGGCGATGCGCGCCGAACACCAGTCGTGGTACTTCCTCCGAAGCTCGGTGCCTTCCCTCTCGGTCGACATCCGATCGGTCCCCCGTGCGCTTCAGGGACGGCACCGGACCCGTGAGCCGGACCCAGATGCCCGTTCGGGGACGCATTCCCGATGCATCCCCGAACAACAACCGTAAGTCGAACCGTCCCCGCCCGTCAAGACTCCCGTTTCTCGGGCGAACGCCACGCCGGGCCCGATTCCCGCTCCGCCAGCCGGTCGAAGATCGCGCGCCGCGTCATCCCGTACGTCAGGATACGACTCAGCACATCCGGGTCCTGCTCCTGTACTCGCTCCACTTCAGCGGCAACCGTCCGGGGCAGGCGAACGCGCAGGTCGATAGCACGGACTTCGGTCATGGAAGGGCCTCTGGCTTGACAAAAAATGTGCAAAAAACACCGGGAACCACACCTCTATCGGAAAGCGGCGGCCCGAGGATCGGGGGCACCCGCAACGCTCGCTTGAGGAACTGCAGTATAGACCCCGCACCTCACCTCGTCAAGGTTCCTCCGCAACGGCCCCGTTGACATTAAGTTACCCGTATGTGACGTCATACCAATCACTTACGCGATTGGGACAGACTTGCATTTCGTTCGCAAATGGGTCGACGGGCGTACGGTGAAAACAGTGGGTTTGGAAGGCGCAAGTGACGGATTCATACGGCGTTCCAGACTGAAAAAGCCGCAAAGGCGACCGCGGTGGGCCGCCGCATTTTGGTTATTTGTCCGGCAGACGGAAGCGAGGTCGACCCGGGCCTCGGCCGGCCGGCGCCCGGCCGCCGAAGCGGGTGGCGCTGTTACCCGGCCGGGGTGTCGGGACCGGTGACGGGCGGCCGTGGCGCCTCATCCACGATGAGGCGGAAGACATCCGGTCGGGCGTAGTGGCCCACGACATCGAAGTCGAATTTTCCGCGCGTGACCTCGGTCATGTCCAGGTCGGCCAGGAGCATGCCGTCCTGGTCCCAGAGGGGCCCGGCGAGGAGGTCACCGAGGGGTCCGTAGACGGCGCTGCCGCCGCGACAGAGCACCTCGGGCCAAGCCTCCAGCTCCGACGCGAGCTCCAGGTCATCCGGGTACATGGCCCGAGTGACGAACTGGTTGCAGCCGATGACGAAACAGCGACCCTCCAGGGCGATGTGCTGGAGCGTCGCCTGCCAGCGCTCCCGGGCGTCGGCCGTCGGTGCCAGGTAGATGTCCACCCCTTTGCCGTACATGGCCATGCGCGCCAACGGCATGTAGTTCTCCCAGCAGATCAGTCCACCCACCCGGCCGAAAGCCGTCGATATCACCGGCAGCGTGCTGCCGTCGCCCTCGCCCCAGATCAGCCGCTCGGCCGCCGTGGGCTTCAGCTTCCGGTGCTTCCCCAGCAGCGTGCCGTCGGGTCCGAAGTACAGCAGCGTGCAGAACAGCGTCCCGCGACTGTGCGTGCTGTCCCGCTCCACCACACCCACTACCAGGTACGAGCCCGCCGCCGCAGCCGCCTCCCCCAGACGCTCCGTCTCTTCCCCGGGAACGTCCACCGCCGTGTTCCAGTACCGTTCCCACAGGCGGCGACCCGCCGGCTTTCGGCCACCCACCGCCGTCGCGAAGGCAAGACCCCACGGGTACCCGCCTACGTAGGCCTCCGGAAACACGATCAGACCCGCTCCTTCTTCCGCCGCCGCCTCCGTACCCTCCACCACCCGCTCCACCAGAGCGTCCCGGTCGAAGTACACCGGCGCCGGCTGCATCACCGCCACCCGAACCGTGGCCTCGCTCATGAATCCCTCCTCCGCTACCGTGACTCGACCTCGCCAAGGTGCCGGCCCGGACGCGTCGCGGCAAGCACGCACGGCGGCGAGTGCACCATGTGCACACATCCCCGACCGGGTTGACAGTGGGCGGAGGGGGGACGTAGCCTGGAGCGGTAGTCTTGCCGGACTGTCCCCTCTGGCCCGAAGCCCCATGACCGACCCGGTCCAGCGTCCCGACGGCGCACGGCCCGCTGCGGCGAAAGTGCGCGGTGGCGGGATGGAGCGTCGTCGTTCGTTCTGTTTCCTGGAGCGGCCGACGGAGCGGTGGACGGTGTTCCTGGTGACGTACGCGTCATCGGACGGTCGTTGGCGCGGGTATTTCTCGTTCCGTACGGCGGCGCAGGCGGGCGAGGTACGGACGGCGGACCTGTTCGTGGAGGACAGCGAGGGCGAGGTGGACATGCGGGCGCGGAGCCTGGGGCGTCCGCTGCTGGAGTCGCTGCTGGACTCGGCGGTGCATTCGGTGGATCGTCGGGGGGGCGTGTCGGCGCACGTGCGGGATTGGTTCCGTGATGTGCTGGAGGAGCGATCGGGACAGTTGAGCCTGCAGATGGGTTCCGGCGCGGGTGACCCGTCGTTGTCGCGGCTGCGCTCGCTGTACGACTCGTACCGGATCGACCAGGTGGTGCACCTGATCGCGCTGATCGGGGAGGACGAGTTCAGCGATCTGGTGGAGCGTCTGCTGGACGGGAAGGAGATCGACTTCGGCTCGAGGGACCGGTTGCAGCTGGCCATGATGGTGGTGCAGGAGTTGGAGCGGCACCTGCCGCTGCCGCCGTTCGAGGCGTGGGTGGAGGATTACATGGCCGACCCGGAGGTCTACCACCTGTACAGCCATCGGCTGCACCGGGAGAAGGAGCTACCCTAGCCGGGCGGATCGAGCCGCCCCGTTCAGTTGCCGAAGAGGGCGGTGATGTTCCGCCACGCGGCGGGTATGGTCGTGCTGAGGACGATGACGAGGAGGACGGGCACGACGATGCGCATGAGCCAGAGCCAGCCGCGGTAGAAGGCGGCGAGGCCGGGCCCCGTTCCCTTGATGAGCTCGGCCACGGGCTCCTTCATCCGCCACCCCACCATGAGAGCGAGGCCGAGGCCGCCGAGGGGCAGCAGGACGTTGCCCGTGACGGCGTCGTAGAGGGTGAGGGCGGCGCCGCTGAGTGCGGGCCAGACGCCGACGCCGGCGATGACGGCGCCCATGCCCAGGGCGGCCCGTTTCCGGCCCCAGCCGAACTCGTCGATCATGGAGGCGGTCACCACCTCGAGGAGGGAGATGGTGGAGGTGAGGGCGCCTACCATGAGGGCGATGAAGAAGAGGGATCCGACGATGCGGCCGACGGCGCCGCCCATGGCGGCGAAGGCGCTGGGCAGGGAGATGAAGAGGGCGCCGAAGGTGGACTCGCCGATGGAGCCCTGGATACCCAGGGCGAAGATGACGGGGAAGACGACGAGCCCGGCGACGAAGGCCACGCCGAAGTCGGAGAATGCGATGACGACGCTTTCCCTGGGCAGGCTCTCCTCCTTGGACAGGTAGCTGGCGAAGGTGAGCATGGCGCCCATGCCCAGGGACAGGGAGAAGAAGGCCTGTGCCGCGGCGCTGCCGAAGACCTGGAAGGAGAAGTCGTCGAGGCTCGGTGTCAGGTAGTAGGCGTAGCCGGTGTCGCTCCCTTGCAGGGTGAAGGCCCAGAGCGCGAGTCCGGCCAGGAGGAGGAAGAGGGTCGGCATCATGATGGTGGCGGCGCGTTCGATGCCTTTCTCGACGCCGCCCATGACGATGCCGATGGTGAACGCCATGAAGAACAGGTGGAAGCCGATGGCGCTCGGTCCGAACGATATCTCGTTGAAGTACGCCGCGGCGTCCGCCGGGAAGCCGGCGAAGACGATGCCCAGGGCGTAGCGGGCGACCCAGCCGGCGATGACGGCGTAGTAAGCCAGGATCAGGAAGCCGGTGAGGACGAACATGTAGCCCAGCGGCACCCATGCCCTGCCGCCGGCCTGTCTCAGGGCCCCGATGGGGCTCTGGTGCGTTTTGCGCCCCACCACGAACTCGCCGAGCATCACCGGGATGCCCAGGACGAAGGTCAGGATGATGTAGAGGATGACGAATGCCGCGCCGCCGGATTCGGCGGTGACGTAGGGGAACCGCCACATGTTGCCCAGGCCGACGGCGGACCCCACGGCGGCCAGGACGAATCCGATCCGGGTGTTCCACAGCTCCCGGGCGAACGCTTTGGGCTCGGTGTGCTCAGGGCCCGCGTGGGACGGTGAGACCCCATCCCCGTTCGTGTTCGAGGGCGTATCGGCCATGAGTCTCTCGTGCGGCGTGGATCGTGGCGTTTTCTATCGTGAAATCGTGCGAATGTGCGCCTTCGGGCGCCGACGGCGCAAGGCTCGACCGACCGGCGGAACGAATGCTGCACACCGTGGCCTTGCGACGATCCAACGAATCCCGGGAGGCGCAATGCGCGCGATACGAACGGTGTTCGCCCTGGCGCTGATCCTCGTCGTGCTGCCGGCGTGCGAGCGGCCGGAGCCGGAGGCGGGGGCGGCGGAGACCGGCGAGCTGACGACGCCCGAGGCCTACGACGCCGACACCCTGCCGTGGGTGGAGGAGGGTCGCACCGTCGAGTTCGGTGGCCGGGAGTGGCTCCCCGTCGGCGTGCCCATCAACGATCCGGCGGTGGTCCACGTGGGCGAGTTCGAGGGGATGGAGCTGTACGCGCCCGCCGACGAGACGGTGCCCTACGACCACCTGATGTTCTATGTGGGCGGCGCCGAGTGGCAGCTCCTGGAGCCCACGGCCCCGGTGCCCGACACCACGGAAGCGGACATGGCCGGGCCCATGTAGCGCCTGGGTCAGAGCGCAGAGCCCACCAGAACGGGGCCTTCCCCGGAGCGATCTCCTGCCCGCTTTGCGGCTGGTGGCGCCGTTCTAGGGGAACCAGCCGCGGACGGTGTTGCGCATGCGCCGGAATAGAGGCGACGGCGGCGGGTCCAGCGACTCGCTCCGCTGGAGCCGGTCCAGCAGCCCTTCCAGCTCGAGGCGGGTATCGGCCAAGCGCCGCCGGAACCGTGCACCCACGAGGGTGAAGCCGCCGGCCATGCCGAGCCCGAAGGCGCTCGCCCCGGTCACGATGCCGGCGGTGATCGCCAGCGGGTCGCCGGCCACGGATGCCACGGCGGCCGCCACGGGCGCGGCGACGGCGGCGCCGAGGGGGGCCGACACCAGCGTGCCCCCGATGATGCCGCGCCGCACCGCGCGCTTGCGCTCGTGGCGGATGTTCACATCCACGCGCACGTGGGCGGTCTCCTCGTCCAGGGGCCGTGCCCTCACGATGACGCCCTGCGACCGGGCGATGTGGTAGCGGCGCCGGGGTCGCCGGAGGCTCCGTACGATATTGGAGAAGGTGTCGTCCGCCGGCACGAAGGCGGCCACGCCCTCCTTCCGTCGGACCTGCTGAAGCAGCTCCCGGGTGGCGAGGTACTCCTCGAGGCGTCGGATCACGGCCTCCGGGTCCCGTTGCAGGGTCCGGATCGCCGTCACGGTCGACGGCCCGTACATGCGGTCCAGGATGCCCTGCTCCTGTCCCCGCGGGAGCTCGTAGAGCGCGGTGCGCACATGGCGCGGCTCGAGGCCCACCTCCCGGGCGATGGCCATGAGCTCGTCCTCGGGGATCCGCTCATCGGACTCGGCCTGGGCGAGCTCGGCGGCCCGATGGATCACCCGCTCCAGATCGCGTCGGGCAACGCTGGTTCCTCTGGACCGCTTCTCCGCGTCGGTCATGGCTCGACGGACGCCCCGGCCTAGCTCGACTCGTCGTCCTGGCTCTCGGCCGGGGCTTTCTCCCGCCGGCCGGGATTCAGCTCCTGCACCGGGGACCCGGGCAGCGAGGGTTCCTCCGTCTTGCCTTCCAGGACGGGATCGATGCCGATGTCCAGCTCGTCCAGCTCCGCCTGGCCGACCACGCTGCGGAGCGTCGTCTGGGCGAGCTGGCTCGTGGCGAAGAGGTAGTCCTCGATCTCCAGGCTCGTCCACAGCGTGACGATGGCCGCGACGGCACCCGGAATCAGAAGCTCGATCATGTCAGACTCTCAACGGCCGCGGCCTGGCGCACGGCCACCTCGTTCATCTCGGCCGGGTCCACGGGTGCGGGTCCGGCCCGGCCCTCCCAAAGTAAGGCCTCACGTCCGCCAGCACCTACCGCGTCGTTTCGGCAGGGATGCGAAAGGCGCCGGAACGACCCGCGCGTCGCGGGCGCTCCGGCGCCTTTCACCCATCTGGGCCGGACGTCAGCCTGCGCTCAGAGAGAGGACGTACGCCGCGACGTTCTGGACCTGCTCGTCGGTCAGGTTAGCGCCTCCCATGGGCTGCATGGGAGCCGGGTGCTCCACCGGCGCCGCGACACCGGACTTCACCAGCTCCACGATGTCGTCCAGGGTCGGGTCGGCCGGCACGTTCAGCCACGTGTCGTCGGTCAGGTCCGGCGCCAACTGGGTACCGGTGCCATCCATGCCGTGGCACGTGTAGCAGATGCCGTTGCCGGTGAAGACCTGCTGCCCGGCCGTCACCCTCTCGGCCGTCACGCCCTCGGGCAGCGGGCCCTCTTGGGTGGTCGGGGCTTCCGCCGGCGCTTCGGCGGCCGGCGTCTCGGCCGGCTCGTCGGAGCCAGCGTCACCACCGCCGCAGGCTGCCATCGCGAGCGCCACGAGGAGCGCGGTGAGGTCACGCGGAATGCGCATGTTGCCTTTCTCCTGGTGTCTGGAACCGGAGGTGGCTGCCCCGGTGTGTGGGAGCAGAGGCGGCCGGCCCTCCGAAGAGATCGCACGTCGGCGTGTGTCGATTTTGAGTCCGTCAAAGGTAGGAGCGGCCGACACCACCGTCAACGGCGCGCGGCCTCATTCATCGGGGTCCGGCGGGCGCGGCGCGGCGAGCACGGGCACCTCGAGCCCGCAGTTGATGCAGAAGCGCCAGACCCGGTCCAGGACCTCGTCGCAGCGCGGGCAGGGTCGCAGCTTCTGGTCGGATCCGCACCACGGGCAGTAGCGCACCCGGCGGCCCACCGGGAGCGCCTGGTCGCAGAAGGCACATTCCGCCGCCGTGGACACGACGCGCTCGCCCGGCGGGCGTCGCTCCTCCGTCGTCCGCGGCACCGGGTCCCGTACCGGCGTCTGGACGTGCGGATGCTCGTGCCTCGCGTGGGCTTGCGGTGGATCGCCGTACCCACTCGGCCGGGCAGGGGCGGCCTCCCGCGCAGGGCCCGGTCCTTCCGCGGGTGCGGGCGCCGCGGGCGCTTCCGCGCGCGCCGCCTCCGCGGCCGGCGCGTCAGCGTCGGTCACATCGTGGACGTAGACGTCGTTGGCGGAGTACTTCCTGTACATGCCGACGAAGGGGTAGGGCGACTCCACCTCCCGGCGCAGCTCGGCCCGCGCGGACTCGGGCTCCAGCCGGATGAGATCCCCCTCCCCGCCCAGAAGGCGCAGGAGGGCGTGCTCGTAGTCGGCGTTCAGCTCCACGCCGAGGCTGGAGCGCACCTCGCGGTACGGCACGAGGTCCTGGTAGACCTCGGACACCTTGAACGGCCGGCTGTCCGGCTCCTCGCCGCGCTGCCGGATCGCGTCGACCAGGCAGCGGTGCAGCCGGGTCACCACTGCGTCCATCGCTCGGCCTCCTCCAGCGACGACAGGCGGCCGGTCGCCCGGCCGCCTGATCGTGCTCATCCCCTTCGCACAGGGCGTGTTGTGTCCTTCGACGGTACCCGTGCGCGCCCGGGAGATCAAGTGTCTTGCCGGGGCGCCCGACGTCGTCCCGGTCGTTCGGGTCCTCGAGGGTGCGCTACCGCTCGATCCAGAGCAGCCCGGCCCGGGCGTGGGCCAGGACGAAGGCCTCCGGATCGTGGACGGGGAAGCCGAAGCCCATGCGCGCCCGCGTCTGGCCCGCCCGGCGCCGCATGAACTCGGTCACCGTCTCGTCGCGGCCGTCCCGGTCGCGGAGCTGGCGCACGATCTCGGCCCATGTGCCTTCCAGCACCTTCCCGTCCGCGAGGCGGACCCGGTGGCTGCCGCGATCCGCCGTGATGTCGAACAGGTCGAACTGCTCGTCGAGGTTCCCCTCCACCTCCGCGAGGAGGTCGTCCAGGGGATCAGCCTCGGCCTCCAGCTCCTCCAGCCGCGCCTCCCAGACGACCGCCTCGTCCTCCCGGCCCACGCCGAACGCCCGTCGAAGCTCGATCAGGCGCCACAGGGCCAGAGGATCCCAGTGGTCGTCCGGCGGCACGCACTCGAACGACTCCAGCGCGCCCGTCCAGTCGCCCCGATCGTACAGCAGGTGACCGAGGTAGACACGGGCCTCGTAGTACTCCGGATCGAGGGCCAGGGCGCCCCGCAGCTCCCGCACGGCGTCCGGCTCCTCCCCCAGGCGGTGCAGCGTGTACGCAAGACCCGAAGCCGCCTCCGCGCTCCTGGGATGGTAGCGCGCCGCGTCCTCGAACACCTCGCGCGCATCTTCGAACAGGCCTTCCCTGTACAGCGCCCGCCCCGTGGACAGCAGGATCTCCAGGTCCTGGCCACCCTCCCCATCCCGGACCCGGTCGAAGAGCTCCAGAGCCGTGTCGTGGTGCCCGAACCGGAGCAGCGTCTCACCGTAGCCGACCAGGGCGTCCTCGTCCTCGCCATCCAGCACGAGGGCCTTCTCGAAGGCCTGTTTGGCCCACGCGTATTCCTCCCGGGCAAGCCGCGTGTAGCCGAGTCCTACATAGAGGTCGACGGAGTGGGGGTAGAGGCGGAGCCCTTCCTGCAGCATCTCGAGCGCGGCATCGTAGTCACCGTCGTCAAACAGCTTGTGCGCGTTCTCATCGTACTCCTCAGAGCTGAGGAACGGGTCGGGCATGAGCATCGCCTCCTGGCACAGGCCATTCCGGTTGTGCGGTATGCGGCAGGTTGGAGGACACCGCGCGGTGTTCGGTTCAATTTAACGCGGCGTGGGCCCCGTTTCCAGATCGCGGGTCACGGTCCCGTCCCGGTCGCCTCTCGGCCCCGGAATCGGGCCGGGCTACCGGCCGATCCGCTTGAGCCCGAAGCGATCGATCTTCTCGTAGAGCGTGGCCCGGGCGATGCCCAGCGACCGGGCCGTCCGGCTCCGGTTCCCGCCGAAGCGCTCGAGCGCCCGGATGATGTGGCGGCGCTCCACGTCTTCCAGGGTCTCGATGGGACCATTGCCTCCGCCGTCGCCGCGGCGGAGCTCGGCCGGCAGGTGGCGGGGCAGGATCTCCGTGGTGCCCGGGTCCATGATGACGATCCGCTCGAGCACGTTCCGGAGCTCACGGATGTTGCCGGGCCACGGGTGTCGGACCAGGTGGTCCAGCGCCTCGTCGCTGATGCGCTCGGGGGCCGAGCCCACCCGGTCCCGAAGCCCCTTCAGCAGGGTGTACGTCAGGGCGGCGATGTCCTCGGGGGCCCGCTCGCGTAGCGGCGGGAGACGCACCGGCATCACCGCCAGCCGGTAGTACAGGTCCTTGCGGAAACGTCCGTCCTCCGCCTGCCGCTCCAGATCGTGGTTCGTCGCGGCGATGAGGCGCACATCGACCTCCAGCGTCCTCGTGCCGCCCACGCGCCGGAACTGATGCGTCTCCAGGAACTTCAGCAACTTCGGCTGCAGCTCCGGAGCCAGATCGCCCACCTCGTCCAGGAGGACGGTCCCGCGCTCGGCGATCTCGAACAGGCCTCGCTTCCGCTCCTTGGCATCGGTGAAGGCGCCCTTCTCGTGCCCGAACAGCTCCGAGTCCAGGAAGGTCACGGTGAGTCCGCCGCAGTTGACCTCCACGAAGGGCGCCCCGCTCCGCGGCGAGAAACGGTGCAGCTGTTGGGCCACCCAACCCTTCCCGGTCCCGGTCTCGCCCAGGAGCAGCACGCTCGTGTCGCCCTCCGCCAGTCGGCGCAGCTTGGCGGTGAGGCGCTTCATCCCTTCCGAGGCGCCCAGGGCGTCCAGGGCGGGCCCCGCCTCCCGCTCCCCGGCCAGGTACCGGTTCCGCCGCCGCAGCTCCACCTTCTCCAGCGTCCGGTCCACCACGGCGGACAGGTGATCCAGATCGAAGGGTTTGGTCAGGAAATTCTCCGCACCCACCTGCATCGCTTCCACCGCCGTCTCGATGTCGCCGTGACCGGTGAGCATGATCACGGCCACATCCGGATTCCGCTCCCGCAGCCGCCTGAGCACCGCGATCCCGTCCAGATCCGGCAGCACCAGGTCCAGGAGCACCACGTCCGGTGCCTCGGCTTCGTAGGCGTCGAGGCCGCCGCCGCCCGTGGCCGCCGTCGTCACCAACCAGCCCCACCGCTCGAAGGACCGACCGAGCACGTCCCGGATGCCGGGATCGTCGTCCACGATCAGGATGCTGCTCAAGACGCTTCCCCCTGTCTCGTCACCGCCTTCCCCTTTCCCGCACGGCGCCGCCGTCCTCTTCGTCGCGTCCACCACCCAAGTATCGGCCCGGCCCGCCACGCCCTTGAGAACGGACAGGGCCCCGGCGGGCCGGGCACGACGATGTCCCGACAAGACAAAAGCGCCGGTGCGCTCACCGACGCTCCAATCCCTCGCACCGCACCCGACCGGCCACGCACCCCGCGTCGGCCGGTCAGCTCATCGCCTCAGGCCACGTTTGCGCCCCATTCCGACTGGGCCGTATTATCTTTTCCGTGCCGGATCGCGGGGCGGCAGTACCGAAGACCCAGCTGCCGAAGCTCGTCCAACTCGGACTTCGAAAGGTCCGGGTACCGCTCCTCCATGAACTGCATCGTGTCGTCCAGCCACTCCACCTGCTGGTCCTCGGCCGCCTCCAGAACGCCACATCGGTTGATGTGGCTGAACAGCTCGTCCCGGGCTTTGTCCAGAGTCGTACGTTCGTGTTTGCCCAAAGTGCCTCCCCTATTCGTCAGGCGCGCGGCCACCCACGGCAGCGACCTTCGCGCGCGTCAGCCGGTTCACAGCTTCAGAGTATAGCCGCGGAGCGTACGCGTGGAAACCCCCAACCCTCCTCTGGACCCGGTCCGACTCGAGGTTTTCCGCCATCTGTTCACGGCGCTCACGGAGGAGATGGGCGCCTCGCTGAGGCGCTCGGCCCATTCGCCGAACATCAAGGAGCGGCGCGACTATTCGTGTGCGCTGTTCGACGGAGGGGGCCGGGTCGTGGCCATGGGCGACCACATGCCCGTCCACCTGGGTGCCATGCCCATGAGCGTGGCGGCGGCGCTGGAGCACGTGGCGCCCCTGGCGGACGGGGATGTGGTCATCCTGAACGATCCGTTCCGGGGCGGGACCCATCTGCCGGACATCACGGCCATCGCACCCGTCTACACCGCGGACGACATCGGGGTCGCCGGCCCGATCGCGTACGTGTCGTCCCGGGCCCATCACGCGGACGTGGGCGGGATGACGGCGGGATCCATGCCGCTGGCCCGGGAGATCTACCAGGAGGGCCTGCGCATCCCGCCGGTCCACCTTGTTCGCGCGGGGGAGCCGGTGGAAGCGGTGCGGACGCTTCTGCGAGCGAACGTGCGCACGCCGGCGGAGCGGGACGGGGACCTGGATGCCCAGCTCGCGGCGCTGGTCACGGGTCGCCGGAGGCTCCTGGAGCTGGTGGACCGGCGCGGTCGGGGCGAGGTCGTGACGGCCATGGCGGCGCTGCTGGAGTACGCGGACCGGCTGGTGCGACGTGGCATCGAGGCCATCCCCGACGGCACGTACGAGGCCGAGGACTTCATGGACGACGACGGCGTGGGGAGCGAGCCGCTCCCCATCCGGGTGCGTGTGACGGTGGCGGGGGACGCGGTGGAGGTGGATTTCACGGGCACGGCGCCCCAGGCGACGGGCGGCGTGAACGCGGTGGCCGCCATCACGATCTCGGCGACGCGTTACGTGGCCCGGACGCTGGTGGAGTCGCTGCTGGGCCAGCCGTTGCCGGCAGGTGGTGGAGACATGGCGGCGGTGCGGGTGGCGCTGCCGGAGCGGTCCCTGGTCTCGGCGGGGCCTCCCGCCAGCGTGGCCGGGGGCAACGTGGAAACGTCGCAGCGCATCACGGACACGCTGTATCGGGCCTTCGCCGGTGCCCTGCCCGACCGCGTGCCGGCCCAGTCCCAGGGCACGATGAACAACCTCACGGTGGGCGGTGTGGACCCTCGCGACGGCGAGCCGTACGCCTACTACGAGACGGCCGCCGGCGGCATGGGCGGCGGACCCGCGGGTCCGGGCCTCAGCGGCGTGCACGTGAACATGACCAACTCCCTCAACACGCCCATCGAGGCGCTGGAGCATGCCTATCCCTTCCGGGTCCGCCACTACGGTCTGCGGCCCGGCTCAGGCGGCGCGGGCAGGCATCCCGGCGGCGACGGCGTGCGCCGGGACGTGGAGATCCTGGGCGATGCCGAGGTGAGCCTCCTCACCGAGCGACGCCGATTCGCGCCCCGCGGCCTGGCCGGCGGCGCGGACGGCGAGAGAGGCCGCAACGTGCTCATCCGCGCCGGCGTCGAGGAGGAGCTGCCGGGCAAGGCCACCTTCCGGGTGCGGGCCGGCGACATCGTCAGCCTCCGCACCCCCGGCGGAGGCGGCTGGGGGAAAGCACCCTGAGCCCGCCGGGTAAACGCGGCCGTCGTCCGCATCGTCCCAGACAGGAGATGACCGATCCCGCGGTGTCCAATCGCGCCCTGGCCGCACGGGCGGCCGGCGGTGACGAGGGCGCGTTCCGGCTGCTGATCCGACGGGTGCACCCCACGGTGTACCGCTGGGCGCTGAGCATCACGGGCGCGGAGGCGGACGCCGACGAAGTGACCCAGGACGTGATGTTCCGCATGTACCGGCATCTGGGCGCGTTCCAGGGGAAGTCCAGCGTGACGACCTGGCTGTACCGCATCACCCGCAACGCCGCCATCGACCACGTCCGGGCGTCCGACCGGCGGCGGGGACGGGCCCTGTCGCTGGACGTCGAGGAGGACGACGGCGGCACCGTGCGCGCTGGAGCCGAGGCGCCGGAGCCGCTACGGGACCTCCACGCCGAGCGCCTGACCGAGCTCGTCGACCTCTTCTTCCACGCGCTGCCGGACCGGCAGCGCGAGGTGTTCGACCTGGTGGATCTCCAGGGACACTCGCCCGCCGAGGTGGCCGAGATGCTCGATGCCAAGCCCGTCACGGTGCGCGCGAACCTGTTCAAGGCCCGCCGGGCCATCCGGGAAAACATCCTGGCCCGGCACCCCGAGCTGACGGAGGGCTACGCACCATGACCTGTCACGACGCCCTGGACGCCATGCTCACCGCTTCGCCGGCCGAGCTGCGCGGTGAAGGAGCCTCGCCGCTGGCGTTCCACGTCCGGGAGTGCGGCCGCTGCAGGGCCGTCGCCCGGACGATCCTGTCGGAACAGGCCGCGCTCGACGCCGCCATGGCGGCTGCCGAGCCGCCGCGCCCGGCCGGGGCCGTAGCCGACGCCGTGCTGGAGACGGCCCGGGCGGAGGGCGTCGCGCCCGGTCAGGACACCGACGCCGACGTCGTGCCTGGCACGGGTAAACGCGGTCCGGTCGGCGCACGTCTCAGGAGCTGGAAGGTGGCGGTGCCGACGCTCCTGGCCGCCGTGCTGGCGGCGCTCCTGCTCTTCCCACGGGACGATCGGGACTGGCAGGTCCCGGCAGGCGCGGGCCCGGCTGTGCGAGGGGAGCGGGTCGCCGTGTCGCCGCCGCCCGACAAGTCGGTGGCCGTGTTCCAGACGCGGAACCCGAACATCAAGGTGATCTGGTTTTACTAGCGCTCCGGAGACCGGCGCCCTTCGAGGAAGGAGAGATCATGCCACGCACGTTGATTCTCATGCTCAGCCTGGGCGCTGTCCTGGCCGCCTGCGAGCGCACGCCCGGTGCGGAGATCCTGGACACCAGGACCTTCGAGCTCCGGCACATCGACCCGTCCGACGCCCGGACCATCATCGAGCCGTACGTCTTCGGCGACCGGGAAGGCGCGCCGGGCATGGTCAGCCACAACCGGCAGACGCGGACCCTCTCGGTCCGGGAGACGCCGGACAACCTGGACAAGATCGAGCGGGTGCTGGCCGAGTACGACCGGCCGGCACCCACCATCGAGCTCCGCTTCCAGGTCATCCGGGCCAACGGCGACGCGGAGGTGGACCCGGCCATCGCCGACGTGGAGGAGCAGCTCCGGGACCTCTTCCGCTACGATGGCTACGACCTGGTCGGCGAGTCGTTCATCGAGGTTCGTGAAGGCTCGCCCTTCCGTCAGATGGTGGTGGAAACGCAGAGTAGCTTCTGGCGCATCGAGGGCATGGTGCGGCGGGTGCGCGCCGAGGCCGATCCGCCGCTCGTCGCGCTCAACCTCGACATCGACAACGTCCTCGCCACAGATGTCGTCATAGCCGACGGCCAAACGGCGGTCCTCGGTACGCCGATCGGCGAAGGTCAGGCCCTCATCTTCGTCGTGCGGGCGGAGATCCGGGACTGACGGCGAACGGGGCGACCGCGCGCGCGGCCGCCCCGTCGTCCCCGACCTGATCCCGGAGGCGTCACCCGCCGCGCAGGATCCTCTCGAAGAAGTCGATGACCCGCTCGTCGTCGTGCTGGGCGAGCCAGAACATGGCGTGCTTGCGGAGCCGCGGGTCGAGGCGCTCCGAGCCGGCGATGTCCAGCAGGGTCGGTACCGGGTCGGAACCCTCGTGCTGGGAGAGGGAGAAGATGGCCCGCTTGCGCACCTCGATCTCCTCGTCGTCGTCCAAGGCCAGCTCCTCGAGCTCGCCGAGTGCTTCGGCGGCGGCCTCCTGGCCGAGCCAGAAGACGGCACTCTCGCGGACATCGTCATCCACGGACCGGTCCCGGGCCAGCGCCGCCAGCTTCCGCCAGAGCACGACGTCCCGGGCGAGGCGTGCCGCCATGATGGCGTCCTTCGCCACCCGTTCCCGGCTGTTGCGGGCCAGATCCAGCAGGTAGTCCGCCGCCGCCTGCGGCGACACCTCGCCCAGGTCCGTCTCCCGGCCCCGGACCCGCGGCCCCGTGGCGCCGACGGTCATGGCCAGGAGCTCAACTCGCCCGTCGCTCTTGCGCAGCCCGACCCGCACGGGACCCCGCTCGCAGGGGCAGCGGTCGCCGAAGCTCTCCTCGTCCTCCCAACTGAACCGGCTGTCGCCGCGGATGACGCTCACCCCGCCGTCCCGCCGGATCATGATGGTCTCGCCGCCGGCGCCGAAGACGCCGGGCGCGGCGGCGTAGTGGAAGCGGATGACGCCGTCGGGCGCCTGCGCCGCCCGGTCCGCCAGCGTCTGAGCCGGGGCATGGCCCGCGACCAGGCCGGCGGCCATGGCCAAGACGGGCGCGGCCCGGAGAGATCTCCGGGCCGCCCGTGCCGCGTGGCGCGGCTGCTCCGCATGCGCGCTCATCCGCTTATGATCTCCATCAACGCCTCGGCGGCCCGCGGGTCGTCCGACTGGCCGAGCCAGAAGATGGCCCGCTTGCGGAGCTCCACGTCGGGCTCGTTCCGGGCGATGTCGATGAGCTTGTCCAGGGCCGCGTCCTCGTCCCGCTGGGAGTAGGTGTAGAGCAGCCGCTCCTTGATCTCCCGGTCGTCCATGCGGTCGTACAGCTCCACGAGCTGCTCGATGGGCGCGCCCGACTCGCCGGCCCAGAAGAGGGCGCGCTTCCGGGTCTCCATGTCCTCCTGCTCGCTCAGGGCCACGTCCAGCAGCCACGCGCCGGCACCGGCCACCTCCGATTCGGCCACGGCGAAGAGGACCCGCTCCTTGAGCTCCTCGTCGGTCAGGCGCCCGAACAGGTCCTGGAGGAACTCCACGTTCTCGCGGCTTCCCTCCTCCGCCTGACCGAGCCAGAAGATGACCTGCTTCCGCAGCTCCACGGAGAACTGGTCGTTGGCCGCGGCCTGGCGCAGCGCCGCCGAGGCCCGCCCGCTCTCGTGCTGGGCCAGGGCGAAGGCCGCCCGCTTGGCCAGCTCCTCGTCCTGGGCGCCGCTCAGCACATCCTCGAGGGCCTCCACCGCCCGCTCGTCCTCCACGTCCGACAGCCAGAACACCGCCTGCTTCCGGACCTCCAGGTCCGGGTCGTTCTCGGCGACCTCCAGCAGGATGTCCACCGTCTCGGGCGTCTCGTGCTGGGAGAGCAGGAAGGTGGCCTTGCGGCGCATCTCCGCCGAGCATGCGTCGCGGCGCTCCAGCACGCTCTTCAGGATCGGCAGTGCCTGGTCGGCGTCCATGTGCATCAGCGCGTTCAGGGCCGCCATGCGCATTCCCTGCTCCGGCGTGTCGCACGGGTCCCGGGCGCCCTCGGCGATGGCCGCCGCGGCGTCCGGGTCGCCCAGGCGGGCGAGCTGTCCGCGGATCCGCGTGGCGAGCTGCTCCGCCTCGCCGTTCCTCCGCGTCCGAGCGGACTCGTACAGCGCCCGCTGTCGCTCCAGCGACCGCAGCGCACGGTCCAGGTTCCGCTCGCCGCCCTCCCGGTACAGGTTGAACGCCTCCCAGTACAGGGCGTCCGCGGCGTAGCTCGACTGCCGGTGCTGGTCCGCGATCCGCGCGAACAGCTCCGCGGCGTTACGGTGGTTGCCCCGGGTCATGGCCTCCCGCGCCGCCCGGTACAGCGAGTCCGCCGGGTCCTGCTGGTCCGCGCGAGGGCTCGGCGGCAGCCGGCGCGTGCGCCACCCCGGCACGACGATGCCCTCACCGAGGGCGTAGCTCGAGGCCGCGAGCCCGGCGAGGCCGGCCTCGAGACCGGACAGCCCGGGGGCCAGCCTGGCCTCCATCATGGCCGTCTCCATCAGGGCCGTCTCCATCATGGCCGTCTCCATCATGGCCGTCTCCATCAGGGCGCCTTCCAGCTCCCCGCTCAGGCGGGCCTCCAGCGCCTCGAGCCGGAAGGGCATCTCGGCCAGGCCGATCCGGGCGACCTCCATGGCGGCCCCCAGCTCCGCTTCCGCGGTCTCCAGGTGCTCGACCGGACGCATTTCCTGGGCGCCCAGCGCCGCCGGCACCAGCAGCCCGATGATCAGTGTACGCATGGCTCTCGCTCCTTTATGTCCACGTGTGTCGTTCATCTCAGGTCCCCATCATGGTCGGGCCGGCCGGCACCACCGCCCGGAGCTTCAGGAGCAGGTCCCGGTCCTCGAGGCTGTTCCGCACCATGCGGGCCTCCTCGCCGTCGGTGCCGGAGAGCATGACGATCTGGACCAGGACGAGCTCCACATCCTCCAGGAGCTGGCGTGTCCGGGGATCCTCGCCGGCCGGCGAGTCCATGAGCGTCCGGGTCCGGGCCAGGAGGTCCCGGGCCCACGCCACCGTCTCCTCCTCCACGGCGTCGTCGGAGCCGCTCCGGAACATGGTGAGCATGGCCTCCGCCTGGCCCAGGTGCTCGCTGGCAGCGAGTCGGTACGGCAGCGAAGGGCTCCGCGCCTCGGTGTCCGCCGCTGCGACGGCCGCCGACGGCGCCGACGTCGGCCCCAGCGCGCCGGTGATCCGGCCGAGGCCGAATCCCACCACCAGCGCGGCGGCGACCGCAACGACGCCCAGCAACCAGGGACGACGCCGACGCCGATCCAGCGGGGTGACGTCCGGAGCCAGCGCCTGGTCCAGCTCCAACCGCTCCCGGATCGCGGCCCACATCTCCTCCCGCGGCGGCTCCGACGGCCGGTTGTACCCGGGCGCCGCGTCCCGCAGGAACTCGTCGAATCGGTCTTCGGTCATGCCGTGAACTCCTCCGCGAAGTCGGAGAGGGCCTCCCGCAGCATCTGCCGCGCCCGTGACAGCCGGGCCTTCGACGTGCCCGTCGCCACCTTCAGCACCTCGCCGATCTCCTCGTGCGTGTATCCTTCGACGTCGTGCATGACGACCACTTCCCGGTAGATGTCCGGCAGATCGTCGATGGCCTCGTACAATCGCGTCCTCGCATCCGGCTCCACGCCGCGGCGCGGCGCGGCGCCCAGCAGCCCCGCATCGGGATCGATCTCCTCCACGTCCAGCTCCCGCTTCCGCAGCCGCTTGATCTTGCGGAGCCCGTTGAACGTCACCGAGCGACCGATGGCGTGGAGCCACGTCGACAGCTTGGCGTCGCCCCGGAACTGGTCCAGCCGCTGGAAGGCACGCACGAACGTGTCCTGCGTGAACTCCTGCGCCAGGTCCGGGTCCCCCGTCAGGCGATACGTCAGCCGGTACACCTGGTCCACGTTCGCCTCGTACAGGCTGTGCATGGCGCCTTCATCGCCTGCCAGGGCCCGCTCCACGAGCTGCGCTTCGGTCACCGCGTCTCCGTTGCGGTCGATCCGTTCATCTCCTGGGACACCCCACCCCAAGATAGGGTTGCGCCCTTCTGCCGTGACACGACGACGACGCCCTGGACGCCGCCGACCCGCCGGAACCGCCGCCGCGGACGAGCTTCACCCTCGCAGGCTTGATCCGACCCCGCAGTGTTGCGACTATCAGAGTCGGCCGGGGCCTCGGCCCCGAGACGACAATGGAACCACCACACGTTCGGAGGCATGCATGGCGAACGGCGCGGCCTACGCGCTCACGCGCGAGACGGCCCTTTCCTACGAGGAAGCGGACCGGCGGGTCCGGGAAGCGCTCAAGGACGAGGGGTTCGGCGTCCTCACCGAGATCGATGTCAAGGACACGCTCAAGAAGAAGCTGGACGTGGACTTCCAGAAATACGAGATCCTGGGGGCCTGCAATCCGCCGCTGGCCCACCAGGCCCTGCAGACGGAGGCGGACATCGGCCTCCTGCTGCCGTGCAACATCGTGGTGCGGGAGCTGCCCGACGGGCGGACCATGGTGGAGGCGCTGGACCCGGTGACCCAGCTCGGCGTGGCCGGCAACGAGGCCCTCGGCCCCGTCGCCGAGGATGTCCGGCGCCGGATGCAGCGGGTGCTGGACAGCCTCGCGGATTGAGGACCAGGCGCACGCCGGCAACAGGATCCAGGTGACGTGACCATTCGGGGCCGGACCACACTGCTGGGGGCGGTGGTCCTCGCATGTCTGGCTCCCGCGTCCGGCACCCTTTGGGCCCAGGCGATGGATGGCGGGTCACCGCATTGGACCGTCTCCCTCGTCGCCGGCACCACCTCGGGTGGGCCCGCGGAGGCGCTGGAACGGGCCTTCGTCGCCGCGGGATTCGACGAACCGGACGAGACCCTCGGCGGGTACGCCGCGGGCCGGACCTATCCGTACTCCGCAACCGGCTGGGGGCAGATCGGGCTGCCCTTCGTCCTGGAGCTTCGCTACCGGCCCTTTCCCTGGGCCTACGCCGGTCTGGCCGGCGGCCTCACCCCCATCGGCGAGACGGTCGGATACCAGGAACCCGTCCACTTCGTCGTCGAGTACCGGGTCGCGGTGGTCGCGGCCCTCGCCGGCGTCGGCGTGCGGCTCGACCTCCCCGGCGAGCCACGGTTCCGCCTCGGCGTAGGGCCTGCCCGCTACCGCGTGGCACGGACGGTCGAACGCGGCGTCGTGGACCTCTTCACCACCACGACCGACGCAGCCGGGGCCCTGGTCGAGGCCGGCACCGAGGTCACGATCACCGGGGATGCGGCGCTGGCTCTCACCGTCCAGTACCGCCACGTAGGCTCCTTCCCGATCGGGCCCGTCTCCTTCCCCATCCTGACCGGCTCCCTCGATTTCCCCGCCGTGGACGTCGGCTTCAGCCACTGGCTCACGGCGCTGGGCGTGAGTCTCGAGATCTGATCGCGAAAAACAAGACGCCGCCGGATCGAATCCGGCGGCGCCGTAGGGGTTCTGTCGCAACCCGACGCGATGCCGCGATCGGCATCTCGCCGGAGGACAGCTATGTACGATGCGTACCCTCGGCTAGGCGCCGAGGCGGCGATCGCTTGCCCGAGTCAGGTTGCGGA
Source organism: uncultured Gemmatimonadaceae bacterium (assembly GCA_964416095.1). GTDB lineage: Bacteria > Gemmatimonadota > Gemmatimonadetes > Longimicrobiales > RSA9 > CAYQCY01. Next base: position 17,403 of record CAYQCY010000020.1, on the reverse strand, counting down.
CAGGACTGGGAATAGACAAGGATCACCTCCTTTTCTGGGGGAAACATCGGGCGTCAGCACCAGCGGGCTCCGTGGCCCGCGGTCCGCCTGCCGCGCTGTCTGTGTCCACGGCCGGCGGCCCGAACGTCTGCCTCAAAACGGCAGACACGAAATCGAAGTTACAGCGAAGCCTTCCGTGCGTCTACCCCCGGCCCGCGAGCCCGTCCCCGGACGGTCCATCGCCGGCCGGGGACGGCCGGCCAAGCATCCCCCGGCGCCACCGGACGTCCGGGCTCCCTCAGAGCCGGAACTCCACCCGGTCCAGCTCGTCCCAGTACACGACACGGACCCGGCCGTCGTCGTCCCGGACGAAGACGCCCTTGTTGTCCTCGTCCACATCGTTGGAGCCGCTGAGCTCGAAGGCGCGACCGTCGTGCAGCACCACACGGGCGCTCCGGTACGAGACCCGCTCGATGGTCGCGATGGCGGAGAACTCGATGTCCATCTCCACGTCCCGGTCCAGCTCGCCGTCCAGGATCTCCCAACTGTACTCCTCGTCGTTGTCCCAGCGGATCTCCCCCTCGATCGCCTCGCCGGCCCGGGTGAAGACGGTGCCCCGGAGACGTCGCCCGCCATCGAACCGGTCGAAGCTCAGGTCCGGCGGCGACGGCTCGAAGTCCAGCCGCTCGAACGCGTCCCAGTCCACGCGGACCTCGCCGAACGCCGGCACCGACACCACGATGCCCCGGTTGCTGTCATCCACGTCGTTGCTGTCCCGCAGCACCAGGTCCTCCCCCGTCTTCAGATAGACTCGCGCGCCCGAGGAGCCGTACCGCTCGATCGCCGCGATGTTGCGGAACGGGATCTCCCGGTCCCGGCCACGCTCCTCGCCGTCCAAGATGTCCGAGCCGAACACCTCGTCCACGTCCCACGCCACGTAGCCGGTGAACCGCTCGCCCCTGCGCGTCACCAGCGTGCCGTACAAACGCGCGCCCGAACGGGGCTCCGCATCCCACCGGCCCGACATGAAGTCCACCGTCCGGATCTCGTCCCAGTCCAGCTCCACCGAGCCGCGCCGCGGGTCCTCCACCTCGACGCCCCGCACCGAGCCGCCCAGGTCGCCGCCACCCGCGAACTCCACCTCGTCCCCGGACTTCAGGATCGCGATCGCCCGGTCGCCACCCAGCACCTCCAGCGTGCTGATGTGGCCGAACCGGATCCCCGACGTCGCCGACGATGGGAAGCGGTCCCGGTCCGCATCGTACTCGATCCGCAACCCGAAGATCTCGAACGAACGCGTCCGCTCCCGCCCGCCCTCCCGGCCGTACTCCTCCGCGTCCCGGGCGAACCGCTCCGGCATCTCCTTCGACGCCGACAAGATGTCGCTCCAGCTCGCCTCGTTCTTGTCCCAGCGGATGAACCCTTCGTAAACGTCCCCGTCTTCCGTCGTCACCCGGCCGTACAGACGGTTCGAGTGATCCGCCTGCCCGACGACGGACGTCGCACCCGCAAGTGCGAACAACGCCAGCAGCGCCGGCACCGCACGCCTCGCCCGTGAAGCCATGTCGCCCTGCCCTGTGGAATGATACGGATGTGGTCAGCCTTGCATCGCGCCACCTTGCACTACGGCACGTCCAGCGGCACGGTTTCACAGAAAGAGACCGCCGACGACCCGCCGCCGACCGCCGACCGCTCCCGCGGTGCGCCGGATGCCCGTCCTCGACCCGGCCCTCGACCTCGTGCTCGCCGGTGCGCGGCGCCCTGCGCCTTCACCCTTTCCGTTCCAGAGGACTTTCCCCAACAATGGATGAATCTTCTCCGTAACCCGTTGTGGTGCAAGAGATAACGTCCATTGGGAAAGGAGAGCTCAACGCGGAAGCGCAGAATCGTTGCCCGGAGACGCGGCACGCTCGCGGCCGGCCCTTACGTACGCGCCGCAGCCCGACCTTCGGGGCCTCCTGTCGGACGGCGAGGTGAAGTGCGACCGTTCGCGACGGCGGCTTCCGCGCAGCCGCGTTGTCCCGACCGCGAAGGTGGCCCTGCCACGGGGCAGGGGTACCGACGGGATCCTCGCCGTGCTGCGAGCAGGAGCCCGACGGCAGCCCGATGTACACCCGCCTGCATCGGCGGCGACCCGAAAAAACGGGGAACTCCTCCTCCGTTCCAGGCTTGACATCTCCGCCTCGCCTGTTTATACGTACGTCCGTATGAATCAAAACGAACGTATGAATCAACCGACGGCGGCGGCCCTGCTGGAGGCGGCGACGGAGCTCTTCGCGGAGCACGGCTACGCGGGGACGTCGATCCGCATGATCACGCGGGCCGCGGGCGCGAACCTGGCGGCGGTGACGTACCACTTCGGGACGAAGCGGGAGCTGTACGGAGCGGTGCTGGAGCGGGCGTTCGAGCCGCTGGCGGAGGCGGTGGGGGCGGCGTTGTCGGAGGAGGTGCCTCCGCTGGAGCGGGTGGACGGATTTCTGCGGACGCTGCTGGAGTTCCTGCGGACGAATCCGGCCATGCCGCGCCTCATGCTGCAGGAGGTCGCGGGTGGCCGGATGCCGCCGGAGGAGGGTTTCAGGGTTCTGCGCGGGGCGCTGGAGTCGCTGGCGGAGGTGATCGCGGAGGGGCAGGCGGACGGGACGATCGTGGCGGGGGATCCGTTCCTGCAGGCGGCGAGCGTGGTGGCGCAGCCGGTCTATTTCACGGTGGTCCGGCGTGTCGTGTCGGGCGCGGCTGGTGTGAAGTACGTCGGCTCGTTCCCGCTGGCGCGGGCCATGGAGGAACCGGAGGCGGTGGTGGACCAGGTCACGGCCTTCGCGCGGCGAGGGCTGGCGAAGGGGGAAGCGTGATGTCAGGCAGACGAGGGGCGACATCGTCCCGTGGAGTCGGGCGGCGTGGGGTTCTCGCGGCGGTCGTCGTATGGATCGGCGTGCCGGCGTGGTCGGGGTTGGTGGCGCAGGAGGTCCCGGCGTCGGGGCAATGGACGTTGGTCGAGGCGGTCCGTGCGGCCCGAGCGCGGTACCCGGGGGTGGCGACGGCCCGGGCGGGGTTGGAGCGTGCGGAGGCGGCGGAGGCGGAGGCGCGCGCGTCGAGGCTGCCGTTCGCGACGGCGGATGCGTCGTTGATGCGGTTCCAGGAGCCCATGGTGGTGGCGCCGATCCACGGCTTCACGCCGGGCTCGCTGCCGGAGTTCGACGAGACGCTGGTGCAGGGCGGGGTGAGCCTGGGGTATACGGTGTGGGACGGTGGCGCCCGGGGCGCCCGGATCCGGCGGGCGGGCGCCATGGCGGGCGTGGCGGAGGCGGCGGTGGAGTCCATGACGCTCTCGGTGATGCAGCAGGCGGCGGGTGCGTACCTGCGGGTGCTCTCGCTGGCGGAGGTGGTGGCGGCGCACGACCAGCGCGGGAGGGCGTTGGAGTCGGAGCGGCGCAGGGCGGAACAGCTCCTGGAGGAGGGCCGGGCGGCGCGGGTCCAGCTCCTGCGAGCGGAAGCGGCGCTGAGTCGGGCCCGGGCAGACCGGGAGGAAGCGGCGGCGCAGCTCGACCTGGCGCGACGGGACCTGGCGCGCCTGACCGGGCTGCCGGCGGACTCGCTGGTACCCGGGCGGCTGGTCCCCGTGAGCTGGTCGGAGGAGGAGGTGCCGGAGCGGGAGGCATTGATCGCCCGGGCGGCCTCCGCGAACCCGGAGCTGGCCCGGGCGCGGCGGTCGCTGGAGGCGGCGCGCACGACGGCGGACGAGGTCCGGGCCCGCTTCTTCCCCACGATCCAGCTCGCCTCCCGCTACACGGAGTACGGCACCACGGCCGGCGGGTTCACCGGTGAGTGGAACGCGGGGCTTCAGCTCTCGTACCCGCTCTTCACCGGGGGCGCCCGCTTCCGGGGGCTGGACCGGGCCGGGGCGGAAGAGCGGAGCGCGGAGCAGGAGCTGCGGCTGGCGGAGCTGCGCGTGTCTCGTGACCTGGACGCGGCGCTGTCGGCGCTGGTCTCGGCCCGGGCCCGGACGGAGGCTCTGGAGGCGGCGGTGGAGCAGTCGGCGGAGGTGGCCCGGATCGAGCGACTGGCTCTGGATGCCGGCGCCGGCGTGCAGACGGACTACCTGGTGGCGGAGGCGGAGCTGTTGCGGGCGCGGGCAGGCCTGGCGGAGGCACGGCATGCGGCCATCGGAGCGCGGATCGAGCTGGCCCGGGCGCTGGGCGAGCTGTCCATCGAATGGATCGAGGACAACGTGGAGAACCATCCATGAACAGAAAGCGACTCATCCCGATCGTGGTGGTGGTGATCGGGGTGGCGGTGGCGGTGCTGTTGAGTCGCGGGGACGGCGATGCCGAGATGCTGACCGCATCGGGGACGGTGGAGGCGACGGATGCGGACCTCGGCTTCAGCCTGGCTGGCCGGATCGCATCGCTGGCGGTCCGGGAAGGGGATCGGGTGGAGTCGGGCGCGCGGCTGTCGAGGCTGGATGACACGGAGCTGCGGGCCCGGGAGGCGGTGGCCGAGGCGCAGCTCGCGGCGGCCCGCGCGCAACTGGCGGAGCTGGAGCGGGGTGCCAGGCCGGAGGAGCTGGCCCAGGCCCGTGCGGCGGAGCGTGCGACGGAGCGGCGGCTGGAGGATGCGCGTCGGGACCTGGAGCGGACCCGGCGGCTGCACGCCGGCGGCGCCATCAGCCAGGAGGCGCTGGACAAGGCGGTCACGGGCTTCGAGGTGGCGGAGTCGACGTACGACCAGGCGCGCGAGCAGCGGCAGATGGTGGAGTCGGGTCCACGGCGGGAGCGGCTGGAGGCGCAGCGTGCGGTGGTGCGGCAGGCGGAGGCGGCGCTGGACCAGGTCCGGGCGGCGCTGGGCCACTCGGTGGTGGAAGCGCCCTTCGCCGGGGTGGTCACGGTGAAGCATCGGAACGTGGGCGAGACCGTGATGCCCGGGCAGCCGGTCCTCACGGTCATGGACCCGAACGATCGCTGGGTCCGGATCTACGTTCCGGAGGACCGGGTGGGCCGGGTCTCCATCGGGCAGGCGGCGGAGATCAGGTCGGACTCCTACCCGGACCGGACCTACGAGGGCCGGGTCGTCTTCATCGCCAGCGAGGCGGAGTTCACGCCCCGGAACGTCCAGACGCCGGAGGAGCGGGTCAAGCTGGTGTACGCGGTGCGGGTGGAGATCACGGGGGATCCGGAGATGCACCTGAAGCCGGGCCTGCCCGCGGACGTGCGCCTGGTGCCGGGAGGCTAAGGTGGCGGCCGTCGTCCTCAGGGAGCTGACCCGGCGCTTCGGCGAGAACATCGCCGCCCGGGCGTTGAGCTTCGAGGTGGAGGAAGGCGAGCTGTTCGGCATCGTCGGGCCCGATGGGGCGGGCAAGACGACGACGCTGCGCATGCTGGCGGGCGTGCTCCGGCCGACCTCCGGCGATGCCGAGATCTTCGGCACGAGCGTCGCCGCGCGGCCCGAGGACGTGAAGCCGATGATCGCGTACATGTCCCAGCGCTTCGGCCTGTACCAGGACCTCACGGTGCGGGAGAACCTGGATTTCTATGCGGACCTGTTCCAGGTCCCCCGGGCGGACCGGCCGGATCGCTTCGAACGGCTGTACCGGTTCTCGAACCTCGGCGGCTTCGAGAACCGCCTGGCCGGAGACCTGTCGGGTGGGATGAGGCAGAAGCTGGCCCTGTCGTGCTCGCTGATCCACCGGCCGCGGCTGCTGCTGCTGGACGAGCCGACCTTCGGCGTCGATCCCATCTCCCGGCGCGACCTGTGGCTGATCCTGCACGAGATGGTGGCGGAAGGCGTGACGGTGGTGGTGTCGACGTCGTACCTCGACGAGGCGGAGCGCTGCGACCGGGTCGTGCTGCTGCACGAGGGCAGCGTCCTGGCGCTGGACACGCCCGACGTGCTGCGGCGCAGCCTGTCGGGCACGCTGGTGGCGATCCGGGCGTCGGATGCGCGGGTTGTCCGGGAGCGGGTCCGGTCCCTCCCGGGCGTGCGTCGCGCATCGATCTTCGGCAACACGGTCCACGTCCTCATGGCCGAGGACGCCGACGAGGACAGGCTGCGCGGGCCCCTGCAGGATGCGGGCATCACGATCCACGAGCTCGTGGCCGTGGAGCCGTCGCTAGAGGACCTGTTCATCGATCTCGCGGCTCGCCATGCCTGAGGCCGTGCAGGTGCGGGAGCTGACAAAGCGCTTCGGCCACTTCACGGCAGTGGACGCCGTGTCGTTCCACGTGGACGAGGGCGAGATCTTCGGCTTTCTCGGGCCGAACGGCGCGGGCAAGACGACGACCATCAAGATGCTCATCGGGCTGCTGCGACCCACCTCCGGCGAGGCGGTGGTGGCGGGGCGGGACGTGGGGAGCGCCGACGACCTCGCCGCCCGCATCGGGTACATGTCGCAGCTTTTCTCCCTGTACGGCGACCTGACGGTGGGCGAGAACATCGAGCTCTTCGCCGGGCTCTACGGCGTGGAGGGCGAGCGCTACGAGCGTCGCCGGGCGTGGGTGCTGGAGATGGCCGACCTGGAGGACCGGACGGCGCTGCTGACCGCCGAGCTGCCGCTGGGTTGGAAGCAGCGGCTGGCGCTGGGCTGCGCCGTGATGCACGAGCCGCCCATCCTCTTCCTGGACGAGCCCACCTCCGGGGTGGACCCGGTGGCCCGGCGCGCTTTCTGGGACCTCATCAACGAGCTGGCCGACGGGGGCACCACGGTCCTGGTGAGCACCCACTACATGGAGGAGGCCGAGCACTGCCACCGGCTGGCGTTGATGAACCGGGGCCGTCTCATCGCGGTGGACGCGCCGGCGTCGCTGCGCCGGCAGATGGAGGAGCCCCTCTTCCGGGTCCGGACCGATGATGCGCCCCGGGCGGTGGACATCCTGACCGGGGCGGACGGTGTGCTCGAGGTCGGCATGTTCGGCCGGGCCTGCCACGTGGTGCTCCGGGATGCGTCCCGGATCGACGATGTCCGGGACACGCTGGAGACCGGCGGCCTCGCTGTCCGGTCCGCGGACCGTATCGAGCCCGCTCTGGAAGACGTCTTCGTCTCACTGGTGCGCCGCGAGGGCGGCGCCCGGGAGGGTTGAGGGGTGCTGAGCTGGACGCGGCTCCGAGCCGTGGCCCGGAAGGAATGGACCCAGCTCCGCCGCGACCCGCGGAGCATGGCGCTGGCGTTCGTGCTCCCGCTGGCCCTGCTGATCTTCTTCGGCTACGCCATCACCTTCGATGTCCGCAACCTGGAGATCGCGGTGCTGGACCAGGACCGGACCCGGGAGAGCCGGGAACTGGTGGAGACGTTCCTGGCCAGCGGCTACTTCACGGTCGCCGAGCGCCTGGACCGGTACGCGCAGGTGGACCGGCGTCTGGCCCGGGGCACGGTCATCGGCGTCCTCGTCATCCCGCCCGGCTTCGCCGGCGACCTGGCGGCCGGCGAGGGCACGGCCCAGTTGCTGCTCGACGGCAGCGACGCCAACACGGCGACCATCGCCATGAACTACGCCGACGCCATCGCGGCCCGCTGGTCCCGGGACGTCGTGCTCCAGGGCCGGAGCGTCACGATGCCGGTGCGGCCCGAGACACGGGTCTGGTACAACCCCACCCTGGAAAGCCGCAACATGATCGTGCCGGGGCTCGTGGCGGTCATCATGATGATCATCGCGGCCATGCTCACCGCCCTGACCATCGCCCGGGAGTGGGAGCGGGGCACCATGGAGCAGCTCGCCGCGACGCCGGTCCACCGCCTCGAGGTGATCCTCGGCAAGATGGCACCGTACGTGGCCATCGGCATCGTGGACACCGCCATCACCGTGGTCGTCGGACTCTACCTCTTCGACGTGCCGTTCCGGGGCAACCCGCTCCTGTTCACGGTCCAGACCGTCTTCTTCCTGCTGGGCGCCCTGGGTCTGGGCATCGTCATCTCGGCCGCGGCCAAGAGCCAGGTGCTGGCCACCCAGGTCGCCCTCATCGCCACCTTCCTGCCCGCCCTGCTCCTGTCCGGCTTCCTGTTCGAGATCTCGAACATGCCGGTCATCCTGCAGAGCATCACCTACCTGGTCCCGGCCCGGTACTTCATCGAGATCACGCGAGGGATCATGCTGAAGGGGGTAGGCCGCGAGACGCTGTGGATCCCCACCGTGTTCATGATCCTGTTCGCCACCGTGAGCGTGCTCGGCGCCACCCGGATCTTCCGGAAGGAGATTGAATGAGGGGGCAGGCCCAGGGGCAGGCCCAGGCCCGGGGGGCGGGCTCGGGCACGGGCAGAGGACCCGGCCGTCGTGGTGCGTGGCTCAGGGTGCGGCGCATGCTGCGCAAGGAGTTCCGGCAGATGTTCCGGGACCCGAGGCTGGCGCGTGTCATCTTCATCGCGCCCGTCATCCAGCTCATCGTGTTCGGCTACGCGGTGAACACGGACCTTCGGCAGGCCCCGACGTACGTGGTGGACCAGGACGGCACGCGGGCCTCCCGGGAGCTGGTGGACGCGCTGACGGCGTCGGGCTACTTCCGGGTGGTGGGCCGCTCGGACCGTCCGGCGGCGATCACGGAGGCGCTGGACCGGGGCCGCGCGCTCATGGGCGTGCAGGTGCCCCGGGGGTTCGCCCGGGACCTGGCGGCGGGCCGGGGCGCGGAGGTGCAGCTCATCCTGGACGGCTCCAACTCGAACACGGGCACCATCGCCCGGGGCAACGCGGAGCGGATCATCCAGCTCTTCGCGCTCGAGCGCATGCGTGCCGCGGGGGTGACGGGGGCGCTCGAGCTCCGGACCCGGGCCTGGTACAACCCGGACCTGGCGAGCCGGGTCTACAACGTGCCCGCGGTGATCGGCCTGATCCTCATGCTCATGAGCCTGCTGCTCACGGCGCTGACCGTGGTGCGGGAGCGGGAGGTGGGCACGCTGGAGCAGCTCAGCGTGACGCCACTGACCCCCGGCGAGTTCATCCTGGGCAAGACGATCCCGCCGGCCATCGTCGCCTTCATCGACCTGGCGCTCATCACGGGCGTGGCGATCCTCTGGTTCGACATCCCGTTCCGGGGTCCGGCACTGGCGCTGCTCCTGGCCGCGAGCCTCTACATCCTGACGGGCCTGGCCTTCGGCCTCCTCGTCTCCACCGTCTCCCGGACCCAGCAGGAAGCGTTCATGGCGCTGTTCCTCACGCTCATGCCGGCCATCATCCTGTCGGGCTTCATGTTCCCGATCTTCACCATGCCGGACATCTTCCAGTGGATGACGTACGCCAATCCCATCCGGCACTTCCTGGAGATCGTCCGCGGCGTCTTCCTCAAAGGCGACGGCATGGCCCAGCTATGGTCCCAGTACCTCTGGCTCACCGGCCTGGCCGCCCTGACGCTGTGGGGCGCGGTGTGGCGGTTCCGCCGCGCCGCCAGCTGAGGCCGGCCGCGGCCCGCTGCTCACGCCGCGCCAGGCCTAGATCCTGAACCGCCCGAGCCGTCCTCGAAGGGGATGCGGGAGCGGCCCTTGGCCATGTCCAGGGCGTTACGCGAGCTCCGGCACGACCAGGGCCTCCAGCCGCTCCAGCGACGCCTCCACGACCCCGGCGTCGTCCGCCCGCACCGTGACGTGGCCGATCTTCCGGCCCGGCCGGGGCTCCTTGCCGTACAGGTGCAGGTGGGCGTGGGGCACCTCCGCCACGGCGGACCGGTCCGGGAGCGCGCCCAGGATGTTGAGCATGGCGCTGTGCCCCCGGGGCGTGGTGGCGCCCAGCGCCAGGCCCGTGACCGCCCGGATGTGGTTCTCGAACTGGCTGGTCTCCGCGCCCTCGATGGTCCAGTGCCCCGAGTTGTGGACTCGTGGCGCCATCTCGTTCGCCAGCAGCCCGTCTTCCGTCTCGAAGAGCTCGACGGCCAGGACGCCCACGTAGTCCAGCGCAGCGAGGAGCCGGTCGGCGTAGCCCTCGGCCCGCTCCTGGAGTCCCGGACGGAGGCCGGGCGCCGGCGCCCGGGAGAGGTGCAGGATCCCGTGCAGGTGCCGGTTCTCGATGAGTGGATAGAAGCCGGTCCGTCGGTCCGTGCCCCGTACCGCCAGGATCGACAGCTCGCGGCGGAAGTCGACGAACGCCTCCACGATCAGGGGCACGCCGCCCACGGCGTTCCAGGCGGCGTCCACGTCGCCCACCGACCGGATCAGCGCCTGGCCCTTGCCGTCGTACCCGAACCGGCGGGTCTTGAGGACGGCGGGCAGGCCGATCCGCTCCAGGGCCGTCTCCAGCTCTTCCCGGGAGTCCACCGGCGCGAAGGCCGCCGTGTCGATCTCGTGGTCCCGGAAGAAGCTCTTTTCCGCGAGCCGGTCCTGGGCCACCTCCAGGGCCTGGGGCGGCGGTCGCACGGGCAGGTTCCGGTCCAGCTCCTCCGCGGCGTCCACCGGCACGTTCTCGAACTCGTACGTCACGACGCCGGCACCGGAGGCGAAGCGTGCCAGCGCGTCCGCATCGTCGTACGCCGCCTCCACCACCGGCGCCACCGCCGCCGCGGAGGCGCCGCCCTTCGGGTCCAGCAGCCGGAAGCGGAAGCCCAGGGGATAACCCGCCAGCGCCAGCATGCGGCCCAGTTGCCCGCCACCCAGGATGCCGACGAGCCGGTCTCGCGCTGCGCTCACGGACCCGCCGGGTCCGGCTGCGCCAGGACGCCCGCCGTCTGCGTCGAGCGGAACGACTTCAACGACTCCCGTATCTCAGGGTGACTGTTGCCCAGGATCGCCGCGGCCAGGAGCGCCGCGTTGACGGCGCCCGACCGGCCGATGGCCAGCGTGCCCACGGGCACGCCCCTCGGCATCTGCACGATGGACAGGAGCGAGTCCACGCCGCTCAGCACCCTGGATTTCACCGGCACGCCCAGCACCGGCAGCGCCGTCTTCGCGGCGGTCATCCCCGGCAGGTGCGCCGCGCCGCCCGCCCCGGCGATGATGACCTCCAGGCCGCGCTCCTCCGCGGTGGACGCGTACTCGAACAGCAGGTCCGGGGTCCGGTGGGCGGAGACGACGCGCTTCTCGTACGGAACGCCCAGCTCCTCCAGCGTCTCCGCGGTGTGCGCCATGGTCTCCCAGTCCGATGTCGAGCCCATGATCAACCCGACCAGCGGCTTGCTCTCCATTGTGTTCCTCTCCTCGGATTGCGCGAGAAAGGCTATAACGTATGGGAAGGGGCCGGGCGCGGGCCAGAGAGTCGAGGCCCCTGGCACAAGCCCTCGCGAAAACCCACCTTCGCGCGATGAACCTGTCCCGCACCGAATTCCGCTCCCTCCTCGAGCTGGCCCTGCCCATCGTCGCCGTCCAGGTGGGCATGATGCTCATGGGCGTCGTGGACACGATGATGGTCGGGCGCGTTTCGGCCGCGGCGCTGGCCGCCGTGGCGCTGGGCAACCTCTACTTCTTCGTCGTGGCCATCTTCGGCGTCGGCGTCCTCATGGCGCTGGACCCGGTCATCGCCCAGGCCGCGGGGGCCGGTGACCGGACCGTCATCGCCCGGGGCTTCCAGCGGGCCATGCTCCTCACCGTCGTGCTCGGCCTCGCCGCAGGCACCGTCATGACGCCCGGCGAGGTGGTGCTGGGCCTGCTCCGGCAGCCGGACGACGTCGTGCCGCTGGCCGCCGGCTACGCCCGGGCCGCCATCCCCGGCGTCTTCCCGTTCCTGGCCTTCACGGTGCTCCGGCAAACGCTCCAGGCCCTGGATACCGTGCGGCCCATCGTGGTCGTGGTGGTGATCGCCAACCTGGTGAACGTGGTCCTGAACTGGCTCCTGGTCTTCGGCAACCTCGGCTTCCCCGCCCTGGGCCCCGTGGGCACCGGCTGGGCCACGAGCGGGAGTCGCTGGTTCATGGCGCTGGGGCTCCTGGCCCTGTCCCGTCCGGAGCTGGGCGGCTACCTGCGCCCCCTCCGGCCCGGAATCTTCCAGCCCCGGCCCATGCTCCGGATGCTGCGCCTCGGAGCGCCCATCGGCATCCAGTTCCAACTCGAGTTCGGCGCCTTCGCCATCATCGCCCTCCTCATGGGCTACCTCGGCACCGTCGAGATGGCCGCCCACCAGGTCGCCATCAACCTCGCCTCCCTCACCTTCATGGTGCCGCTGGGCGTCTCCGCCGCCGCCGCCGTCCGCGTCGGCCAGGCCATCGGCCGGGACGACGCCGGCGAGGCCCGCAACGCCGCCGCCGCCGCCCTCGTCGTCGGCGCCGGCTTCATGAGCCTCATGGCCATCACCTTCCTCGCCGCACCCCGGCCCCTCGCCGGCATCTACACGGACGAGCCCGCGGTCCTCGGCCTGGCCGCCTCTTTGATTCCCATCGCCGGCGTCTTCCAGGTCTTCGACGGGCTCCAGGTGGTCTCCGGCGGGATCCTCCGGGGCGCCGGCGACACCCGCTCTCCCCTCGTCGTGAACATCCTGGGGTTCTGGCTCGTGGGACTGCCCGTCAGCATCTACCTGGGGTTCGTGGCCGGGGCCGGGCCGCTGGGGCTCTGGTGGGGCCTCGTGGCCGGCCTGGGCGCCGTCGCCTTCTTCCTCCTGGGCCGGGTGCGGCGCCGCTTGAGCCGCGCACTGACCCGGGTCCGCATCGACGAGGACGACGAGGGCATGCGATAGCGCTGTCAGCGATCAGCCGTCAGCGCAGCCCGTACGGGAGCGGAAGGTGTGCGGTGGAGAGGCGACGCGACGCGCGCGCTGACGGCTGAGAGCTGATCGCTTCGCACGCTTGTTGACCGCTCCGCGCCTCCTCCCTACCGTTCCCCTCGTCAGCCTCGCGTCTCCTTCCCCGACGAGGTCAGCCATGAACGAGCACTCGCCGCTGGACGATCAGCAGCCCGAGCCGACGCCGCCGCCTTCCGAGGCGTCCCTCTGGGAGGACTTCCTCGACATCTTCTACGCGCCGTCGGAGGTGTTCGCCCGGCGCCAGGCGGGCGGCTGGTGGCCGTCGCTGGTGGTGCTGGTGGTGGTGGCCACCCTGCTCTTCGCGGCGTGGCAGCAGGTCCTCGGGCCCGTGCTGGACGCGGAGATGCAGCGGGCGATGGCGGAGAATCCGGACCTGACCGCCGAGAACATGCAGCAGATGTCCGGCCTGGGCCGGGCCTTCGGGATCATCGGGTTCGCCATCGCGTTCCCGGCGAGCATCGCCCTCATCGGGCTCCTGCTCTGGGCGCTGGGCAAGCTGTTCGGGTCCGTGGCCACGGTCAGCTCGCTCATCATGGTGGCCACCTACTCCCAGGTGGTGCGCCTGGTTCAGTACGTGCTGGGCATCTTGCAGGGCGCGGTCCTGGACGTGACCCGCATGGACTCGGTCCAGGACGTCTCTCTCGGCCTGGCCCGGTTCCTGGACCCGGAGGCCGTCGGCGCGGCGGCGTTCGCCCTGGCGGGCCGGGTGGAGGTGTTCACGATCTGGGCCACGGTGCTGCTGGCCATCGGGCTGCACGTGGTCGGGCGCGTGCCGAAGGGCTCGGCCTACCTGGCGGCGTTCCTGCTGTGGGCCATCGCGGCGCTGCCACAGGTGATCGGACCCCTGCTGAGCGGAGCGTAGGCCGGCGCCGGGGGCGCAGGGGCGAGCTCGTGGTGAGGAGGCGGCCGTATGGGTGAACCGGAACCGGTGGGCCGAAACACGCACCAGGGCCTCGGTCTCATCTTTCTGGCGTTCGCGGTGATCGTGGGCGCCGGGGTGGTGGGATACGCGGCGTCCCGCTCCGAACCCGCCGCGGCGCCGGAAGGCGTGCCCGCGGACACGACGCCGGAGCGCATCCCCCCGGCCGATACGGGCGACTCGGCGCGCGATTCCGTCGCCGCGGCCCCCGGGCCACGATCCCGCTCCGGCCGTCTCGCAAGCCATATCCCCGCCCCACCACCCTTCCGCCTTCCGCCTTCCGCCTTCCGCCTCCCGCCTGCGGTTCCATGCTTGATCCGCAGGACGGGAAGCGGTACGGTTACGGCGCATGCCGCCCGGGCCCCCGGGCGGTCCTCGCGGCGAACCGAAACGGACCCCCGGTGACTCATCTGCACAACGTGCTGGCGGAGCGCGTGGCCGACTGGCGGGAGGCCGGCTACCCCCACGACGCTCATCCGGGCATCGCCGAGATCCTGGAATACCAGATCGACCCGGAGACGGGGACGCGCCGGTTCCTGCGCGCCCCGCAGCTCCATGCGCTGGAGACGTACTGGTACCTCCGTCTCGTGGAGGGCACGCCGCACATCCTGGACCTCTACCACGAGCTGTTTCCGGAAACGTCGGAGTTCCTGGAAGCGCTGGGGCTCACGGCGGACGACCTCCGCGACATCGCGCTGGACGAAGGGCTGGACGGCCTGCTGGACCGAGTCCGCACGGACGACGAGCTGGTGCGGACCCACAAGCTGGAGTCGGTGCGGGAGACGCTGGCCCTCGACTATCCCAGCTACATCCTGGCGCTGGCCATGGGCGCCGGGAAGACGATCCTCATCGGGGCCATCATCGCCACCGAGTTCGCCATGGCCCAGGAGTACCCGGACGGCGACTTCGTGCAGAACGCCCTGGTCTTCGCGCCGGGCAAGACCATCGTGGAGGCGCTGCGGGAGCTGGCCGAGGTGCCGTACGACCGGGTCCTGCCGCCGCGCATGCACGCCGGCTTCGCGGCGTCGGCGTCGCTCACCTTCACCCGGGACGGCGAGCAGGACATCCCGGTGGTGCGCGGGTCGCTGTTCAACGTCGTGGTGACGAACACGGAGAAGATCCGCATCCAGAAGGAGACGGTGCGGAAGGGTGACCTGGGCGACCTGTTCGCGGGCGCGGAGGAGGACGAGCTGAAGCAGGACGTGGCGAACCGGCGCCTCCGGGCCATCGCGAGCCTGCCGCACCTGGGCGTCTTCTCGGACGAAGCGCACCACACCTACGGCAACAAGCTGCTCGGACGTTGGGTGAGGGACCGGGAGACGGGGCAGCGCGTGTTCCGGGAAGCGGGGATCAAGAAGGTCCGCAAGACGGTGGACTACCTGCACCAGGAGACGAACCTGGTGTGCGTGGTGAACACGACCGGCACGCCGTACTTCCAGCGCCAGCCGCTGAAAGACGTGGTCATCTGGTACGGCCTGTCGCAGGGGATCGGCGAGGCGATCCTCAAGGACGTCGAGGACAACATCTACGCTTACAGCTTCGACGACCTGGACGCCGACGAGCTGGTGGACGAGATCGTCACCGACTTCTTCGGGGACTACGGTGACCACGCGCTGCCAGACGGCTCGCCGGCGAAGCTGGCCCTGTACTTCCCCCAGAACGACGACCTGCGGGAGCTGCGCCCCGCCGTGGAGACGGCGCTGGCCGGGGTGGGCCAGCCCGCCACCGTCGTGCTGCGCAACACGTCCGAATCCGGCAAGGACGAGATCGACGCCTTCAACCGCCTGAACGACCCCCGCAGCCCACACCGGGTCATCCTGCTGGTGAACAAGGGCACGGAAGGCTGGAACTGTCCGAGCCTGTTCGCCTGCGGGCTGGTACGGAAGCTCAAGACATCCAACAACTTCGTGCTCCAGGCGGCGACCCGCTGCCTGCGCCAGGTACCGGGCAACGACCGCAACGCCCGCATCTACCTGTCCATGGACAACCGCAACGTCCTGGACCGTCAGCTCAAGGACACGTACGGGGAGACCCTCCAGCAGCTCGAGCGCACGCCGCGGGAGCGGAAGAGCGCCCGGCTGGTCCTGCGCAAGCACGACATGCCGCCCGTCGTCGTGAGACGGAAGGTCCGGACCGTGGTCCGGGACGAGGTGGCCGGCGACGGCGCCCTGCGCTTGGAGAAGCCGGCCGTACGCCGGACCGAGATGGAGCGCACGACGCTGACCGTGGCGGAGCAGCGGGCGAACCTGCGGGTGCTCCGGGCCGTGGGCGACGCGGTGCGCATCGAGACGGAGGAGGAGGCGCTGGACCCACGCACGGCGGCGGTGGAGCTGGCCTCGTCGTACCGGCTGGAGCTGTGGCCGGTGTACGACGAGCTGCGCCGCCTGTACGACGGGGACGTGCCGGTGGCCCACCTGCCGCCGCTGGCCCGGCAGATCGAGGAGCAGACGCGCTCGTACCGGGTGGTGCAGGAGGAGGTGGAGGACGCCCTGGCGCTGGTCCGCCTGGACCCGCAGACGGGCGAGCCGGACCCCCGGGGCTGGGACCGCCACGAGACGGCCGACGGCGCGGTGTACGCCACGGAGATCACGTACTTCGCAGACCGCGAGCACTACCTGCTGCGCCTGGACGATGTCCGCGGCATGCACCGCGACCTGGGCTTCCACTACGACCCGTACAACTTCGACTCACGGCCGGAGCAGGACCTTTACGTGCGCCTGCTGCGGGCCCTGGACCTGGCGCCGGACGACGTGGAGGACGTCTACTTCACCGGAGCGCTCACGGACCCGGCCAAGACCGAGTTCTTCGTCGAGTACCGGGACCAGGACGGGCGGCCGCGACGATACTCGCCGGACTTCGTGGTGCGCCGCACGGACGGCCGCACCGTCATCGTCGAGGTCAAGGCCGGGCGGGAGCGGACGAGCCCGATCCACGGGGAACGGGGTAGGAAGACGATGGCGCTGCGCCGCTGGGAAGAGCTGAACCCCGAGACGCTGCGCTACGAGATGGTGTTCACCGACACGGACACGGTGGCCATGGACGACGTGAACCGCATCCTGGACGCTCTCGACATCGGTCAGCCCGAGGGGATCGGGCCCCTGGACCTCCCGGAGGAGACGCTCCGGGCGTTCTGCGAGAAGTGGAACGTGGCCACCCTCGAGGTCTTCGGCTCGACCGCACGGGGCGAGGTCCGTCCCGACAGCGACGTGGACCTGCTGGTCACGTTCCAACCGGGTACGCGGCGCGGCTGGGACATCGTCTCGATGCAGGACGAGCTGGAACGGCTCCTCGGGCGCAGCGTCGACCTGGTCAGCCGGAAGGCGGTCGAAGACAGCGACAACCCGTTCCGCAAGCGCAGCATACTCCGGGACGCAAGGGTCATCTACAGCTCATGAACGAGCGGGACGCCGGCTACCTGTACGACATGCTCCGGGAAGCCCGGAAGATCGGCCGCTTCCTCGAAGGCCGCGCCCGGTCCGACCTCGATGCCGACGAGATGTTCCAGGACGCCATGGTCCGGGCCATCACCGTGCTCGGGGAAGCCGCGGGCCAGGTCTCGGACGAGGTCCGGGATCGCCACCCGGAAATCCCCTGGCGGGACATCACGGGCATGCGGCACCGCCTCTGGTGGACTGCGTGATGATCGACCCGTCGTACGGCGGCGAGGTGTTCGAGGTGGCGCTGTCGGACGTGCCGGAGAAGAAGTCGGACCTGGTGGAAGGGTCGTACGCGCTGGAGGCACCGGACGGCGAGACGACAGTGGCGGTCAAGATCATCGACATGCTGGGCGAGGAGGTGCTGGTCGTGGAAGAGGTCTAACGAGGCTTTGCCTCAGACCGACGAGGTGTAGGTGCGGCTGAGATGGGTGGG
>CAYQCY010000019.1:0-38669 GCA_964416095.1 uncultured Gemmatimonadaceae bacterium | reverse complement strand
GCGAGCAGGAGCCCGACCGCAGCCCGATTTGCCCACGTGGAATAGCGAGGAGCCCCTTTTTCCGCGCGTTGCTTGCGGGTGGGCGGGTGGGGAGGCAACTTGTCGAGGGGCCGCGCGCGATCCTGCGGTCCGGTCCCTCCCGCGGTTCTTTCGGCCATCGGCACATGCGAGCCAGTCCTACCCTGAGCCAGGAGCTGATCGCGACGCTGGCGATCGTGTTCGCCGGCGCCGTGGTCGTGGCGGTGGTGGGGACGATGGTGCTGCTGCCGCAGCTCGACGCGCCGGGTCAGGCGGTGCTGTACATGGCGTTGCTGCTGGTGGCGGACCTGGTGGTGTTCGCCCTGTTCGGACGCTGGCTGGTGCGAAACCGGGTGTTGCAGCCGTTGGAGCGTGTGATCACGGAGATGGAGGCCATTGCGGCGGGCGACTACTCGCGGGAGGTGACGGCGGCGGGCCCGGCGGAGCTCGGCCGGCTGGCGGACGCTGCGGAGCGGATGTCGGAGCATCTCATCCGGCATCAGCGTCAGCTCGCGGAGAACATCCAGTCGTTGGAGGAGACGAACCGCCAGCTCACGGAGGCGCGGGACGATCTGATCCGTGCGGAGAAGATGGCGTCGGTGGGGCGTCTGGCCGCGGGCATCGCCCACGAGGTGGGCAACCCGCTGGGCTCGATCATGGGCTACGTGGGCGTGCTGAAGCGGAAGACCGGGGACGAGGTGGAGGAGTTGCTGGACTCCACGGAGCAGGAAGCCCGTCGGATCGACCGGATCGTGCGGGGCCTGCTGGACTTCGCCCGGCGCCGTGAGACGAAGCCGCGCACGATCGACGTGAACGAGGTGATCGGCCGGGTCGTGGAGCTGCTGGAGAGCCAGGGCCGCTTGAAGAGCGTCGCCGTGACGCTGGATCTGGACGAAGGGGTGGACCAGGTCGTGGCGGACCCGTACCAGCTCGAGCAGGTGCTGGTGAACCTGCTGCTCAACGCGTGCGACGCCATGGACGAGGCCCCCGAGCCGGCCATCCGGGTGGAGACGGCGCCGCGGACCTTCGAGCCGCCGGCGTACACGCCGGCCCGACGTCGTGACGACCCGCCCGGCGTGGACTATTCCCATCGCCGGCGGTTCAACCGTCCGGCCCGGCCCACGCCGGCGCATCGGTTCGCGCCCGGTGCCCGGATCGTGGAGCTCCTGGTGACGGACACGGGGCCGGGCATCCCGGTGGAGCTGTTGCCCCAGATCTTCGAGCCGTTCATCACGACGAAGGAGCCGGGCCGGGGCACGGGGCTCGGCCTGGCCGTGTCGGCGGGGCTGGTGGACGCCATGGGCGGCACGATCCAGGCGGAGAACCGGGACGAGGGCGGCGCCCGGTTCCGCATTCTCCTGCCGGCCGCCGAAATGGAGACCGAGCGCGCGGCGCCCGCCGGCGCACGCGAGACCGGGGACGAGGCGAGCGCATGAACGTCCTGATCATCGACGACGAGCAGGGTCTCAGGCAGTCCGTGTCCATGATCCTCACGGAAGAGGGGTACGAGGTCCAGGCCGCCAGCGACGGCAAGGAGGGCCTGGCCAAGGCCCTGGAGCTGAAGCCGGACATCATCCTGTGCGACGTCCGCATGCCGGAGATGCCCGGGCTCGAGTTCCTGGAGGCGTACCGGGCGGAGGACGGGGACGCCCTGGTCATCGTCATGACCGCCTACGGCAGCACCGAGCTGGCCATCGACGCCATGAAGAAGGGCGCGTACGACTACCTGCCCAAGCCGTTCAGCGCCGACCAGCTCGTGCTCGCCCTGAAGAAGGCGGAGGAACGCGAAGCCCTGCGCAGGGAGGTCTCCCGGCTCCGTGAGGAGGTCCAGGTCGAGCGGCGCTTCGGCGACATCATCGCCAAGGCGCCTTCCATGAAGAAGGCCATCGAGGTGGCGACCAAGGTCGCCAGGCACCCCTCTCCCGTCCTGATCACCGGGGAGAGCGGGACCGGCAAGGAGCTCATCGCACGCCTCATCCACGCCGAGAGCGACCGGGCCGGACGGCCCTTCGTCGCGGTGAACTGCGGAGCGATCCCGGAGAACCTGCTGGAGTCCGAGCTCTTCGGCTACGTGAAGGGCGCCTTCACCGGCGCCGACCGGGACAAGACCGGCCTGTTCGAGGCGGCCAGCGGCGGCACCCTCTTCCTGGACGAGATCGGTGACATGCCGGCTTCGCTCCAGGTCAAGCTCCTGCGCGCGCTCCAGGAGGGCGAGATCCGGCGGGTCGGCGACAGCGAGAGCCGCACCGTCGACGTGCGGATCCTGGCGGCGACGAACAAGGACCTGCAGGAGGAGGTGAAGACAGGCTCGTTCCGACAGGACCTCTACTTCCGGATCGCCGTCGTGCCGATCCACCTGCCGCCGCTGCGCCAGCGCAAGGAGGAGATCCCGCTCCTGGTCCGGCACTTCATCGACGAGTGCAACGACAAGCTCGGCCTCTCCGTGGAAGGCATCGACAAGGACGCCATGAAGCTCCTCCTGGACTACGCCTTCTCCGGCAACGTCCGGGAGCTCGAGAACGTCATCGAGCGGGCCATGGTCCTCACCGAGGGGCCCAAGATCACCGAGGAGGACCTCCCGCACCACGTGCGGGAGCCGGTCCGGCCTCTCGACGACATGGAGCTCGGCGAGGACGAGCTCTCCGTCAAGAAACACGGCGCCGTCCTGGAGAAACGGCTCATCCGGAGGGCTCTCGAGCGGACCGGCGGCAACAAGACGAAGGCGGCCGAACTGCTGGAGCTCAGCTCGCGCGCGTTGCTGTACAAGATGCGGGATTACGGGTTGGATTGACCGGGGTCCGGGCGAAAAAAGTACCGAAAGCGGTGAAACGTTTCGCCCGCCCGGGCTTGGGCTGGCTACGCAACCCCTCCTGTAGCAAGGACTTGGGACCGGGCACGGAACGTGAAGCGGATGTTCGGCAGCGGCGACCCCGGTCGCGGCGCCGCACCGCCGGGCATCATCGCCCGTCCTCCTCGAGCGCACTGTGACCGGAGGAACTGTGACAGCAGGTCGATGGACTCGCTGGTGGGCGATCCGACACGATCGGGATGGATTCACCATCCTCGAGCTGATGGTGGTCCTCGCGATCGCCGCGGCGCTCATCACCATCGCCGTGCCGACCATGCAGGGCGTGCTGGCGAGCCGACAGCTCGGTACGGCGCGCAACGCCCTCATCGGGTCGGCGGCCCGCGCCCGGGCCGAGTCGATCCAGCGCGGCGAGGTGGTGCGGTGGAAGATCCTCCAGTCTGCGGACACGGTGTTGACGTACACGGCGAGCGACACGATCGCCGTGCTCGATTACCGGGGCGATCTGCGGGGTGACATACGGCTGTCTCGGGACGGCGATCTGACCCTGTGCTTCACCCCGCGCGGGTTCGCCCACCCGGCGTGTGGGGACGCCGACGAGCTGCCGATGCGGATCGGGTTCGCGCTCGGGAACGATACCGTCACGCTCGTGTTGACGGCCCTGGGCCAGGTGAAAACGCAATGAGAGGTGTACACGTGCAGCGCGAGGGGTTCTCCCTCATCGAAGTGATGGTCGCCCTGGTGATGTTGACGCTCGGGGTGCTGGCTATGGCTGCGTCCACCGGCTACATCACGACCCAGATCAAGATCGCCGAGCTGCGCACGGAGCGCATGGCGGCCGTGCACCAGGCCGCGGAGACCCTGCGGGCGTCGGACTACGATGACCTGTCCTCGATCTGTGACACGGCCAGCTACGCCATGGGTCCGTTCTCGGTGCAGTGCAGTGCCAGCACCGCGGGCGACCTCACCACCGTCCAGCTGGTGAGCAGTGGTCCGAGCTACGTCTCGGGCTCCTGGCAGACGAGCTGGCCGGACACGTTCCAGATCACCATCGCCGAGCCATGAGAACCGACCGTGGGGGCTTCACGCTCGTCGAGCTGCTGATCGTGTCCGTGCTGGGCCTGGTCCTGCTCGGCTCCATCTACCAGACGCTGGTGGTCCAGGAACGGAGCTACCGGCGGACCAGCGCGCTCATCGTGTCCCATGACGCGCTGCGGACCTCGCTGGGCGTGCTGGAAGCAGAGATGCGCGAGGTCGCCGCCGGCGCCGATTCCACCCAGGCGAACAGCGACCTGTCCTACATCGAGGCGGATTCGCTGGAGTTCCGGGCCATGCGCAAGTCCGCCGTGACCTGCGCGGTCAATTCGGGGAGCAGCAAGCTCGACGTCTGGCTCATGGGCGACGCGTTCGTCAGCGGGGACAGCGTCCTCGTCTTCGTGGACAACGACTCCACGCGGACCTCGGACGACGAGTGGATGGCGACGGTCGTGAACGCCACGGGCAACGTGAGCAGCGGGTCGTGTGACACGATCTGGGCCGAGCCCACGACCCAGGGAGTCAACGTCACCGACCCCGGCGGCCTGTTCGCGGGGGTGAGGGAAGGAGCGTTCGTACGGGGCTTCGAGTGGGTGGCCTACGGCGTAGGCTGGAACGGCCGGGATTGGGCCCTCATGCGCCGGGTGCGCGGCGATTCGGCCGTGACGCTCGTGGAAGGGCTGGAGAACCCGTCGTCCGTCGGTCCCATCTTCCGCTACTACGACGAGACCGGCGCCGAGACGACGGTCGCCGATGACGTGGTGCGGATCGAGATCACGCTGTACGCGCCGGCCAACGAAGGGGCGGGCACGCCCGCCGACACGCTGACCAGCATGCTGTATCTGCGGAACAACTGACCTGGCCGGCCGCGAGGAAGGAACGGAGGACACCATGACCATGCTGAAGATACATCGAAGCGGCTTCGCGCTACCGGCGGCGTTGCTGGCGCTGATCATCGTGGGCGCCATCGTCACCGGTGGCTTCTACGCCGCCAACCAGGAGGACAAGGTCAGCGCGAGCACCGACCGGGGCTCGGAGGCCTTCTATCTGGCCGACACGGGGCTCCAGGACCTGCTGGGCACGGAGCGCAACGCCTTCTTCCTGGCCATCACGGACACCCAGGTCGTGGGCCCCGAGACGGTCACCGCCGGAGGCAAGACGCTGGGCGAGTACGAGCTGGTCGTGCGGCGGACCGGGCCCCGCCTCTACATGGTTTCCTCCGAAGGCCGCGTGCTGGACGGATCCGGCAACACGCTGGCCAGTCGCACTCTCGGCCTGCAAGTGCGCGTGGTCACCGCCGAGATGCCGGCCGACGGCGCCATGATCAGCTACGGTGGCGTGACGGTCCAGGGGAACGGCGAGATCAACGGCTCGGACGCCGGCGGACCCGGCTGCACCGTGGGCGACAGCGTGGCCGGCGTCGTGGCGAACCCCGGCGCCACTGTGGACGACGGGCCCAAGGACCAGATCTACGGCTCGCCGCCGACGGACACCATGACCATGGACACGTCGTCCATGTTCGATTTCGGCGGCATCGACGTCACGGACCTCGAGGCCATGGCGGACAAGGCCTGGACCAGCGACCAGAACTTCACCGGGATGGGGCCCGTGGAGTCGGACGGCGTGTGCGACACCTCGGACCCGATGAACTTCGGCGACCCGGAAGGCACCGGTGCCTGTGACGACTACTTCCCCATCGTCCACGTGCAGGGCAACCTCGGGATGCAGACCGGCGTGGGGCAGGGTGTCCTGATCGTGGACGGCGACCTGAGCGCCACCGGCAACTTCCACTGGTACGGCATCATCATCGTGAAGGGCCAGCTCTTCACGGCCGGTACGGGGAACCACCTGAGCGGCGTGACCCTCGTCCGCTCCGGCGGCGACATCGGTGAGAGCAGCACCACGACAGGCAACTCCGTGGTGCAGTATTCCCGCTGCTGGTCGCAGAAGCCGTTCTCGAACCACATCCGGCCGGCGCCGCTGACCACCAGGGCGTGGACGGACCTGTCGGCCGCCCTCACCGGCTCGTAACAGGGGGGTGCCCCCGGGCAGGAGCGGGCCGCCGGCGATCGCCGGCGGCCCGCTTTCGTCTGTCTCACTCCGCTATTCCTGCGCCCGGTCCGAAGCCCCACCGTGGGGCATGCGCTACCATGGCGGGCTCACGATCCTGGAGATGGTCCTGGTCCTGCTGCTGGCCGGCATCCTCGCCGGCCTGGCCTGGCCGCCCCTGGCCCGGGCCCGGGACGGCGCCCTCGTGCGCGCCGCCCGGGACGACCTGGCCGTGACGATCGCCCGGACCCGGTCTGCGGCCCTGGCCCGGGGTGGGGCGACCTTCGTGGCCGAGGCGGACACCGATCGCTTCTGGGTTCGCGGCGCCGGCGCGGATACCGTCGCGGGACCTGTGGATGTCCGGGCACGGTACGGCGTGGGGCTCGAGACGGTCGGAGGGCCGGTGGCCGAGCTGCGCTACGACGCGCTGGGCATCGGCAGGCTGGCCAGCCGGACGTTCCGGTTGCGCCGCGGCGACGCGGAAGCCGGGGTCACCGTGTCGAGCTACGGCCGGGTCCGGACATGGTGACGCCGGGCAACGGCCGCCCACCGGTTCGGCGGGGGCATTCACTGGCGGAGCTCCTGGTGGCGATCACGCTGCTGGGTATCGCCATGACGTCGGCGGGCTCCGCCATGGTCGAGGCGCTGCGCCGGAGCGAGCGCGCACTCGCCCGACAGCGGGCGGCGGCGCGGGCCACCGAGATCCTCGACTCGCTGCGCCTCGCCGGGCCTCCCGCCTCCGGCGCAGCCGACTGGCAGGGCGGACGGGTCCATTGGACGGTGGAGCCCGCGCCCCAGGGGTGCTGGATCCGCCTGACCATCGAGCCTGTAAAGGCGCCGCCCCGTCACTACGAGGTCCGGGGCCTCGTGGCGGTGCCCGTGCTCGACGCGTGGGAACCACGCCCGTGAGGCCCGGCGTGAGCCTCGCCGAGATGCTGCTCGTGCTGGTCCTCACCGGTGCGCTCCTGGCCTCGGCGGCGGGAACGGTGCGGCACGACGCACGGCTCGTCCGGGCCCAGCGGGCCGGAGCGGATGTCGGGGACGCGGTGCTCACCGTGAGGGCCGTGCTCCGCGGCGAACTGCGCTGGGCCGAGCCCCGGACCGACCTGGCCCTGGACGGCCCGGGCGCGCTGACGTTGAGGGCGGCCCGCGGCCTGGCCATCGTGTGCCGCCGGGACGGAGACGACCTGGTCGTGCGATACCGGGGACTGCGGGTCCCGGAGCCGGCCAAGGACTCGGTGCTGGGCATCGGCGACGACCGGGCCGCCGGTTTGCGACATGCCGCCAGGGCTCCCGGGGCATGTCCGGTCGAGCCGGGAGAGACCGCCTATCTCTGGCGCCTGGATGAACCGGCGAGGGCCGGGGCCTTTCTCCTCTTCGAATCGGGCTCGTATCACCTGGCCGACAGCGCCTTCCGGTACCGCCGCGGCCGCTCCGGCCGCCAGCCCCTCACCCCGGAGGTCTTTCGCAAGCCCCGGTTCCAGGGCGCCAACGGAGCCGAAGGCGGATTGTTGGCCGTCACCACCGTGCTGCCGGCTGCGGATTCGACGGCGCCGCGGCGAGCGACGGCGTTTCTGGCCAATGCCACGACCCCGGACGACTCGGCCGCCAGCGCACCGTGACGACCCGACGTCCGGGCATGGCCCTCGTGCTCGCCCTCGCCCTGTCGCTCCTCGTGGCGGCCCTCGCCGCCGGCATGCTGGCCGTGTCCGCCAGCCAGGCTCTGACCGCCGCGGCCGTGGACGAGTGGGAACGGGCGCGGCTCGCGGTGGAAAGCGCCGCCGCGGATGCGTTCGCCGCCTGGGTGAGCGCTGAGCACGCCCGGCGTCCGATCGGGGCCTCGTGGGTGGTTTCCCGGGAACGGGACCCCTCGGGTGCACGGACGACCGTGTACGGCGAGAGGCTCGGCCCAGGCCTCTTCATGCTCCGGGCCGACCGCATCCCCGAAGGCCGCCCCGGGGCCGTCGCACGGGTCGCCCTCCTGGTCCGTGCCATCTCGCCGGACGAGATCCTGGCCTCCTTCCCGGCCGCCGTGACATCCTCCGGCGCCGTCGTCGTCGAGGCCGATGGCCTGGTGGAGAGCGTGACGCCGGCGCCCTGGGATCCGGGACGCCTCCCGGACTGCGCCGAGGCCCGGGCGAGTCTCGACACCCTGTTCGGCGGTCCGCATCCACCGGCCATCCTCGCCCGGCAGGGGGCACCCGTGACCCTCCATGGATCGGTCCGTGGAGAACCGCCCCTCCGCCGCGTCACCGGTCTGCCGGCACCCCCCGACACGGGGCTCGGCCCGATCCCGTGGGCCCGGGTGTCCCGCCTCGCCGACCGCAGCGGGCCGGCCCTCCTGCGGCCCGCCGACGGCTGCGCACCGCCGATGTCCGGGCACGGCGCAACCGGGCGACGAGACGGGCCCGCCGTGACCGCGGAGACCTTCCTGATCCACGCCCCCGACTTGCACCTGTGTGCCGGTGCCGTGCGGGGAATCCTGGCCGTCGACGGCGATGTCGTGCTGGAGGATGGCGCCACCGTCTTCGGGGCCGTCTTCGCCCGGGGCAGCGTCGAGATCCGGGACAGCGCCACCGTGCAGGGAGCCGTCCGCGCCGGAGGGGCCATCACCGTGGGAGCGGGAGGTGCCGTCCGCTACGACGCCTGCGCCGTCTGGACCGCCGTGACGGGCAGTCCCGCATTGAACCGCGCCTACCGCCCGGGAAACAGATGGTGGATCCCCGACTTCGTCGGCGGGACATGAGCAGAAACTTGTTCCGGAACAGCGAACTTTTTTCTGTGCCGAAAGGCCGAAGAATGGCGTGAACGCTCGCCGTACAACAACATTGCCCTCGGGCATGATTCTCGTATCTTCCCGACAGTTGGCCTGTGCGGCATCGCCGGTGGAGGGCGAGGATTCGTGAGAGTCGTGACCCGGATCCGCGCGCTCGCGGCGTGGCGCGCGTGCCGACACGCGTAGGCAACGGTTGTGGAAGTCCTGTTTAGAGTGCACTTTGCAACCGTACGACTTCCCCCATTCTTGACCGACGGCTGGTTCTGACGATGGCACTGTTCGGCGGAAGCAAGCTCGCTGCGGGCCTCGACGTGGGGAGTGGTTTCGTCAAGCTGACGGTCGTGGACCACTCCAAAGGGGATCCCGAGATCACGCACGTGTCCACGAGTCCGCTGGTACCGGACGCGATCGTGGAAGGCGAGGTCATGGACCCGGTGCTGGTGGCGGAGACGATCCGGTCTGTAGTGGAAATGGCGGGGCTGAAGAAGCACTCCGTGGCGGCGGCGGTTGGTGGTCACGACGTGATCATCAAGAAGATCCAGATGGACCGGATGAGCGACAGTGATGCCCGGGAGGTCATCCGGTGGGAGGCGCAGCAGCACGTGCCGTTCGACATGGAGAGCGTGCAGCTCGACTTCCAGATTCTGGACCCGGACGGCGACGACCCGCAGATGTCGGTGCTGCTGGTGGCGGCGAAGCGGGAGCTGATCGAGAACCGGCTGGCGCTGCTGTCGGATGCGGGACTCGAGCCGGCGATCATGGACGTGGACGCCTTCGCGTTGCACAATGCGTTCGAATGGAACTACCCGGACTCGCTGACGGGCATCGTCGCGCTTGTGAACGTGGGCCACGAGACGACGAACGTGAACATCCTGGATGACGGGGTGCCCATCGTGGTGCGGGACATGCCGTTCGGGTCGCGGCGTCTGCGGGAGGCGCTGCAGCGGGAGCGCGGGATGACGGCCGATCAGGCGGAAGATGTGATCCAGGGCCGCGGCGAGGGCGTGGAGCTGGAGGCGTTCGTGGCGGACCGTGTGGATGAGCTCGCCGTGGGGATCGAGCGGGCCATTGCGTTCATCACGGCCCAGTCGGGTGGAGACGGGATCGGGCAGGTCTTCCTGTCCGGCGGCGGAGCCCGCGTGCCGGGCGTGGTCAACGCCCTCGGGGAGCGTCTCGGTGTCCAGACCCAGATGGCGAATCCGCTGGAGCGCGTAGCGATCGTGCCCGAGGTGGCGCAGAACGTGCCGATCGACGAGCTGGCACCCATGTTGATGCTGTCGGTGGGACTCGCAATTCGACCGCCGGTGTAGCCGTGATCGAGATCAACCTGCTACCGGGCGCAACGCGGAAGAAGCGCCGCAAGAGGGGCGCGGGGATCTCCCTGTCGCTCCCGAGCGTCGAGAAGCTTCCCGAGTTCGACCGGTGGATCCTGTTCATCGTGGCTTCCTGGATCGTCGCGCCGGCGCTGCTGGGGTGGCTGTACTTCGGTGTGACGGGCGAGAAGGAGGATCTCACGGAGCGGATCGAGCAGGCCGTGACGGACTCGATGCGGTATGCCCGGCTCATCGAGGCGAACCAGGCGCTGGAGGCCCGGCGGGACACGATCCTGGACAAGCTTCAGATCATCCAGGAGATCGATACGCAGCGCTACGTCTGGGCTCACGTCATGGACGAGATCAGCCGTGTGCTGCCGGACTACACCTGGCTGACGAGCCTGGCCCAGACCACGGGCGGGGCGGAGCCCACCTTCCTCATCGAGGGGCGCACCGGGAACTTCTTCGCGCTGACGCGGTTCATGGACGACCTGGAGGCGTCGCCGTTCATCCGGGGGGTCCGGCTGACCACGACGCAGCAGGAGTCGCTGGAGGGGCGCATCGTGAACCAGTTCGTTCTCCAGGCGTCGTACCAGGAGCCGCCGGGCGAGTTCATCGAGACGGTGCCGCTGCTGGAGCAACCGGAACGGATCGAGGCAGATGGCTCTCCTACCGAGTGATCCGGCACAGCAGCGGAAGCTGCTCATCGGGCTCATCCCCGTGTTCGTCCTGTTCCTGTACTGGTACTTCCTGCACGGCGACTACACGGCGGAGCTGGCCTCGCTGAGGACGCGGATCGAGACGCTGGACTCCCAGAACCAGATCGCCCGGGCCCGCGCCATGCGCGGGGGCCGCGAGCTGGAGGAGCGGCTCGACGAGTTCGAGGAGCACATAGACCGGCTGGAGCGGCTCGTGCCGAGCGAGGAAGAGGTCTCGGGCCTGCTCCATCAGCTCGCCCAGCGTGCGGAGGACACGAACTGCGAGCTGGCCCGCCTGACGCCGGGCCCGGAGGCGCCGGCGGGGTACTACACGCGGCGCGTCTACGACGTGGTCGTGTTCGGGTCGTACCACAACGTGGCGCGGTTCCTGGCGGACGTGGGCTCGCTGGAGCGGATCATCACGCCCATCGATCTCGCGCTGCGGGACCGGAACGAGCTGGACCGGGAGGGCGCGCGGCGCTTGGAGGCGACGTTCCAGATCGAGACGTACGTGTTGCCGCCGGAGGGCCAGGTGCAACAGACCGAAGCGGTGCCGACCTGATCGATGCGAAACCGAGGGTGGTGTGTTCCGGTACTGGCGATGCTCGCCGTGGGCTGGCCTGTCGGCTCGGCGGCGCAGGAGCCGGCTCAGCCGCAGCAGGAGGGCGTGAGCCTGACGTACGAACGCGAGGTGTTCGTGTATCGTGGGCAGGGGCGGCGTGACCCGTTCATGCCGCTCACGTCGCAGGCGGGACTGGGTCCACGGTTCGAGAACCTGACGTTGGAGGGCATCATCTACACCACGGCGCCGGGACGCAGCGTGGCGCTGATCCGGGCGGGGGGAGAGATCTTCCGCCTGCGGCCGGGTGACCAGGTCGGGAACGCGCGGGTGGTCGAGATCGGTCCGCTGCGTGTGGTCTTCGCCGTGGACAACTTCGGCCAGGTTCGGCAGGAGATGCTGGAGCTCAACAAGGAAGGAGCGGGCGGATGATCCCGATGCTAGCGGTCCGCGCGGCCAGCCTGGCGGCGTTCCTCGCCGTCCAGGGGCTGAGCGTCGTGCCGGTCGGGGATCGGACGGAGGTGGTGATCGATGTGGAAGGGCGGGTGACCGTCGAGCACTTCCCGTTGACCGATCCGCCGCGCATCGTCGTGGACATCACCGGTGCGCGCTACCAGCTCGCGCAGCAGCGGTTCCAGGACATCAATCGTGGCGGAGTCCTGGCGCTCCGTGCGAGCCAGTACCAGCCGAACGTGGTCCGGGTCGTGGTAGACCTGGCGTCTTCGGTCGAGTTCCAGGTGGAGGAGCGGCCGGGCGAGGTCCGGGTCTCGTTCGTGAACCCGGCGGGCCCCTTCGAGCCGTGGTCGGCCACGTCGACACTGGCGGCCGAGATGGAGGCCATGCCGGAGCCCGAGCCCGAGCCGCAGCCGGCGCAGCAGGTGGACCGGCCGGTGACGCAACCGGCCCCGATCCAGCAGCCTCAGCGCGTGGAGGAGCCCCGCATCACGATCTACTTCCGGGGCACGCCGATCCTGGACGTGCTGGCGGCGTTCAGCGAGTTCGCCGACCGGAGCATCGTGCCGGGCCAGGGCGTGTCGAACCAGATCGTGAACGCGGACATCCGGGACCAGCCGTGGACGGTGGCGCTGGAAGCCATCCTCCAGGGCCTTGGCCTCGACGCGCGGGAACTCGAATCCGGGATCATCCGGGTAGCCCAGACGAGCGCATTGCGGCAGGCGGAGCAGGAAGAGCCGCTGGTGACGCGGCCGTTCAGGATCGAGTACATCCCGGTGGACTCCATCATACCGGCGGTGGAGGGGTTGCTCACAGCGGAGTTGGGCCGTGTCACGGCGAACAAGGCGACGAACACCTTGCTGGTCACCGACCGTGAGTCGGTGGTGGAGCGGGTGGCGGGGACCATCCCCATGCTCGATGCCCGTACACCACAGGTGACGATCAAGGCCAAGATCTACTTCGTGGACCGCACGGCGCTGGAGGGGCTGGGCATCCGCTACGAGATCAAGGACACGCAGGGCAACCAGCTCAACGAGCTGGCCCAGGGCGTGCCGCTGGTGGACAACGATGGCGACGGTGTCTACGACGCCTTCGGCGAGCCTTCGGACGAGCCGTTCATCAACCTGTTCGGGTCGAGCGTGGCCGGCGTGGCCAACGCCGCGGCCACGCTGCCCAGCTCCACCCTCGAGGTGGTGAGCACCCTGATCCTGAACCGCTTCAGCCTGTTCACCTGGCTGGAGGCGTTGCAGGAGCTGCGCATGACGGACATCCAGGCCGAGCCGGTCATCACGGTGCTGGACAACCGTCAGGCCCGGGTCCAGGTGGGTGAGCGGACGCCGATCCGGGTCATCGACGCCCAGGCCGCCGGGACCGGCGCCGGCGCGCCGATGGCGTCCGTCCGGGAGCAGGAGACCGGTGTGATCCTCGAGGTCACGCCCCATGTCACCGGGGACCAGGTGCTCCTGGACCTGCATGCGGAGCGCTCGAACGTGGCCGCGGCGCCGTCGGACATCGGCTTCACGTTCCAGACGCAGGAATCCGACACCCAGCTCCTGCTCAACGACGGCGAGACCGCCGTCATCGCGGGACTGACCCTGACCGAGAACCTGAGAACCCGCACCGGAATCCCGATCCTCATGGACCTCCCCTTGATCGGTGCGCTCTTCCGCACGACGAACGTGCAGAAGAACAAGCGAGACCTGTTGATCATGATTACGCCGCACATCCTGCGTGATGGCGAGATGTGATCCGGGATCGAGGGAGAGGCTAGTTATGCACCGATACAACGAGAATCGCCCGCTGACCGGGCCGTCCTTCGCAGACCGGGTCGTGCGCCTGGGCATCCTGACCCTCGTCGCCGGCGCGTTCATGGCGGCATGCGGCGACGCCACGAGCCCGTTCGGTGGCCCGAGCGGAGGCGTGGCCAACGACACGCCGCAGGTGACGCTGGAGGTGTCGCCGTCGCCCCTGGGGCTGGACACGGTGGCGGACGTGCGGGTCACGGCGACGGACCGGAGCGGCATCGATTCCATCGGCTACCGGGTCGAGGCCGCGGCGACGGACGAGCTGGTCTTCGACACCATGGAGGTGGCGGACGCCGACGAGGTCGAGTTCACCGACACCTTCGACCCGGCGGGCCTCGCGCCGCAGATCCTGCGGTTCATCGGCTTCGCCTTCGACGCCGACACCACGGCGCTGCAGGGTGCGGACACGGTGGAGGTGGAGCTGACGGACATCCGCGCGCCGGACGTGACCATACTCGAGCCGGACAGCGGGCAGCAGCTCCCGACGCTGGACACGCTGGAGGTCGAGGTCGAGTTCCTGGACGACCAGGCGGGCCTCGACGTCATCGAGGTGGCCGGCTACGCATTCCGGGGCGATTCGGCCCAGGCCACGGATCTGGTGGTCATCCGGTTCGGCCCGGAGGTGCGGCAGTACTCCACGCCGTGGCGCCAGCCGACGACGGTGAGCTTCCGGTTGCCGCCGGTGAACGACAGCGCCGAGGTCGTCCATGTCGTGGCGAAGGCCACCGACGCGGTTGGCAACGTGGCTGCGGACACGGTGATGATCAACGTAGGCGGCCCCTGGGTGTCCGTGCTGGCGCCGGCCGACGAGGACACGGCGTCCGTGGGCGGCCGCGTCAATGTGGAGATCGCGGCGTTCGACCGGAACGGGCTGAGCGATGTCTGGCTGGACTACATCCACGCGACGGACAGCGTGGAGTATCGTCTCTGCTGCGGGACCGTCCAGACGGACACGGTCGTGAATTTCGTCGAGATCGAACTCCCGGCCGACCCGGGCTCGGTGCGGTTCGTCGCACGGGCCAAGAGCGCCGGCTCCACGCTGATCGCCCGGGACGCGATCGCCATGGAGGTGGTGTCCACGGCGGTGGCGGACACGGCGCCGCCGACGGCGGCGCTGGACTTCGTGACCTCGGACCGGATCGAGCTCACGGACACGCTGACGCTCACGCTAACGGCGAAGGACCCGGGCGGCGTGGACAGCATGGCGGTCACGGTCATCGGTCTGAACACGCAGACCGCCGACACGCTGGTCTTCGACAGCACGATCGCCTTCACGAACGCCCTCAGCGGGACGGTGCGGAGCACGTACAAGTTCGACATGCGCGAGCTGTACGAGCGCATCGACGCCATGCTCCCGGACACCATCGTGCTGCCGGACACCATCGCGTTCTACGCGTACGGATTCGCGTACGACCAGGAAGAGAACTGTGGCGCGGCGTCGTTCGGCATCGAGGATGGCAGCCTGCTCTCGTGCGGGACGACGACCATCGGCGGCACGACGTACCGGGTCGCCGACGGGGCGGCGCAGAACGCGACGAACGTGCTGGCGGTGACCGGCTACACGGTGAACCTGCCGGCCGGCGGTGTCATCGCCGACGCCGTGGTGGACACCACGACGGGTCGTGAGCGGCTCTACCTGTCCAACTTCACGACCAACGCGGTGGAGGCGCTCACGCTGGACCCGGATCCGGAGCAGATCCAGTTCCTGCCGAGCCCGGTGCTGGTCGGCTCCCAGCCCTGGGGCCTGTTCATCGACAACAGCGGCGACACCCTCATCGTGGCGAACTCCGGGGCGACCAACATCACGATGGTGGACCTGTCGCTGAGCCCGCCGGCCGAGGTGGAGACGTCGCGGATTCTCACGCCGAACACGCCGTTGTGGGAGATCTTCACGGAGGGCGGCGACACGGAGCCCATCAAGATCACGGACATCGAGTTCATCGACTTCGCCGACCGGCCCCAGTTCGTGGCCCAGGACTCGGCCGGGCGCATCTTCTACTCCACCGTGCCCACGGTCAACGAGCCGCGGTCGACCATGCGCCTGGCGATCCGGGACGTGGACCGGGACGGAGTTGCCGAGGAGACGGAGATCGATCACCAGTTCAACTTCGAGTTCCTGGACAACGAGAACATCTGGGCCTTCGAGGGTGTGGACAGCGTGACCCCGGTGCCCAGCGCGTTGGGCAACGACTCCCTGATCGTGTACGGCCACGTGGCCGGTGACCGGAGCACGCCGGTGATCGGCGGGCCGGACCTGATTCCCAACGCCTTCGCCGCGTACAACGCCAACAAGAGCCTGGCGGACCAGGCGGCCGGCGTGCCGGCCGACGAGACGGGCTTCTACCAGGCGGTGTGGAGCCGCGGACGCTGGGACCTCGCGGGGTGCTGCTTCCAGGACACTACCTACGTGGTGGCCTCCGGCGACCGGGGCGTCCTCCTGATGGGTGATGGCGACGACAGCCAGGCGGCGTCGGAGATCTTCGCCTTCGACGCTGCATCGAAGGAATGGTCCAAGAACGTCGAGAAGCAGGACCTGATCAACAACGCGGCCGAGCGGGTCATCGGCCTGGGGCTCAACAACGACGGCACGCTCGGCGTGGCCCGGGGCCTCTTCGCCGCCTACTTCTTCACCGTCCAGGTGGGTGGCGTTGATCCGCTGCGGCTCCAGGGCCTGTTCACCGAGGAAATGGACGAGGGCGGCGCCGGGGCGGTCTTCCACCCGCGGCACCGGGACGTCACGGCGTCCAACGACTCGACACTGGCCTTCGTGGGCGCGAACAAGAGCGTGAAGGTCGTCGACACCTTCCACTTCTACAAGGTCGGCGACATCGACATCCGGGACACGGTGATCGGGCCGCTCAAGGCGTCGCTGCCGCTGCCCAGCGACAACGCGGCGCTGACGGGCGCCGGGTTCAGTTGCTCGCTGGACAATCCGGATCCGCCGTGCATCATCCTGAAGCTGTACGGCGTCACCGATTCGGGAGGCGTCGTGATCGTCAACGTGCGGCAGCGGGACGTCGAGCCGTAGCCGGCTCGGGTGCGGGGCCCGATCCCCGCGGTGCACAACGGTTGCAGCAGCCCGGGCCCCGGCCCGGGCTGCTCTGCTTGGGCCGTGGTTTCGCCTTGAGAGGGCGCGACGGCCCCCAAGCCGAAAGACCCGCGCTTGCCACCGGGGAACGACCCGGTCTATCCTTGCGGTCCAGAAGACCCGTACTCACACATGGTGCCCATGCGTTTCACGTTCAGAACCGCCGGCGAGTCCCACGGCAGAGGGCTGGTCGCGCTCGTGGAGGGCGTCCCTGCGGGGGTGCCCCTCGTGGCGGAGCGTGACATCGACCCGGACCTGCGCCGGCGGCAGGGCGGGTACGGCCGGGGCGGCCGCATGGCCATCGAGCGGGACCGGGCGGAGTTCCTGGCCGGCGTCCGGCTGGGCGAGACCATCGGCGCGCCCATCGCCATGCTGCTCTGGAACCGCGACTGGGAGAGCTGGCGCACCGCCATGGCCCACGAGCCGCCCGTCGGCGAGGCGGATGACACCGAGCTCCGGCGCGTGCACCTGCCCAGGCCGGGGCACGCCGATCTGGTGGGCGTCCTCAAGTACGAGCGGGACGACGCGCGGGACGTGCTGGAGCGGGCGTCCGCCCGGGAGACCACGGCCCGGGTCGCGGCCGGGGCGGTGGCGAAGCGGCTGCTGGACGAGCTCGGGATCACCATCGGCAGCCACATCGTCAGGCTCGGCGCCATCGAGACGGCACGGCCCGAGGCGCTGCCCGACGACCTGAACACCGCCGCCGACGCGTCGCCGCTCCGGACGCTGGACCGCGGCGCCGAAGCCCGGATGATCGAGGCCATCGACGCCGCGAAGGAGGCCGGCGACACCTTCGGCGGCGTCTTCGAGGTGGTGGCCCGGGGGCTGCCCGTGGGGCTCGGCAGCCACGTGGCGTGGGACCGCCGCCTGGACGGGCGCCTGGCCGGTGCCATGATGTCCATCCAGGCCATGAAGGGCGTGGAGATCGGGCTCGGCTTCGAGGCCGCGAGCCGGAACGGCTCGCAGGTCCACGACGAGATCGCGTACGACCCGGCCCATGTTCGTGCCGGCGGCTACCGCAGGATGTCCAACAACGCCGGCGGTCTCGAGGGCGGCATCACCACGGGTGAGCCTCTCGTCGTTCGGGTCGCCATGAAGCCCCTGTCGACTCTGATGCGCCCCCTCAGGAGCGTGGACATCAAGACCAAGGCTCCGGCGGAGGCGATCCGGGAGCGGAGCGATGTGGCGGCCCTCGCCGCCGCCGGCGTCGTCGGCGAAGCCATGATGGCCATGGTGCTGGCGGACGCCGTGCTGGAGAAGTTCGGCGGTGATTCGCTCTCCGAGACCCGGCGCAACCTCGAGTCGTACGTGGCAGCCCTCGGGCGACGGGCCCGGCATCTGGAAGACGCGGCCGGGGACCGCCACTACGAGTCCGGCGCCTGACGTGCACGTCCCTTCACGTCGAAGCGAGATCCGCCGCGTGGTGCTGGTGGGCTTCATGGCCGCCGGCAAGACCACGATCGGCCGGCGCCTGGCCGACCGGCTGGGCTGGCGGTTCGTGGACTTCGATCCGGAGATCGAGGCCCGGACGGGCCTCACGGTCCCCGAGATCTTCCGGCGGGAGGGCGAGCCCCGGTTCCGGTCGCTGGAGGCGGAGCTGACCACCGAGCTGGCGGGCGAGATGGACGTGGTCCTGGCTCCCGGCGGCGGCTGGATGGCGCAGCCGGGGCTGCTGGACCTCGTGCGGCCGGACAGCATCGTGGTCTGGCTCCGGGTCACGTCGGAGGAGGCGGTGCGGCGGGCCGTCCGGGACGACGTCGTGCGGCCGTTGCTCGCCGGCGAGGCGGACCCGCTGGCGGCGGCGCATCGCCTCCTGGCGTCGCGTGAGGCGCAGTACGCGCGCGCCGATTGGGTGCTGGATGTGGATGGGCGCGACCCGGATGACGTGGCCGGGGAGCTCGCGGAACGGTTGGCGGAGGCGGGTGTAGTGCCCCGCCACGGGGACGTGTGAGACGAAGCGGAGGAGCATGAGCGAACGGAAACGGCTGGTCATCGTCGAGTCGCCGGCCAAGGCGCGGACGATCAGCAAGTACCTTAGCGACGAATACCGGGTGAAGGCCTCGGTGGGGCACGTGCGGGACCTGCCCGAGAAGGAGCTCGGCGTGGACGTCGAGGCCGGGTTCGAGCCCAAGTACGTCACGATCCGGGGCAAGGGCCGTGTGCTCCAGGAGCTGAAGCGGGACGCCCGGACCTCCGAAGCCGTCTACCTGGCCACGGACCCGGACCGGGAAGGCGAGGCCATCGCGTACCACGTGGCCGAGCAGCTCGGCTACCGTGGCAACGGCGGCAACGGCGGTCCCGAGTTCCGTCGCGTCCTCTTCCACGAGGTTACCCGGGACGCCGTGCAGCGGGCGCTGGAACGGCCCGGTACGCTGGACATGCGGAAGGTGGAGGCCCAGCAGGCCCGCCGCATCCTGGACCGCCTGGTGGGCTACCAGGTGAGCCCCATGCTGTGGAAGCCGATCCGACCGGGCCTCTCGGCGGGTCGGGTACAGACGGTGGCGCTCCGCCTCATCACGGAGCGGGAAGCGGAGATCCGGGCGTTCGAGCCGCAGGAGTACTGGTCCATCGTCGCCGAGCTCCGGCACGAGGACCAGGCGTTCGAGGCGAAGCTGCACCAGATCGGCGGTAAGAAGTTCACCCTGGCGAGCGAGGACGCCGCGCAGGCCGTCCTGGACGCCGTGGACGGCGTGCCCTTCGTCGTCACCGAGGTGAAGCGGCGAGAGCGGTCCAAGAACCCGCCGCCGCCCTTCACGACCTCCACGATGCAGCAGGAGGCGGCCAAGCGGCTGCGCTTCTCGGCCCGCAACACCATGCGTCTGGCTCAGCAGCTGTACGAGGGCGTGGAGCTGGGCTCCCAGGGCGCGGCAGGGCTCATCACCTACATGCGGACCGACTCGACCCGGGTGAGCCGCGGGGCCGTGGACCAGGCGCGACGGTGGCTGAAGAACAAGCTCGGCGACCGCTACCTCCCCTCCTCCCCCCGGCTCTGGGCCGGCAAGCAGCAGAAGGGGGCCCAGGAGGCCCACGAGGCCATCCGGCCCACCGACCCGACACGGACGCCCGAGTCCGTGAAGCGGCACCTGAGCAAGGACCAGCACCGACTCTACGAGCTCATCTGGCTCCGGTTCATGGCCGGCCAGATGCGGCCCGCCGTCTACGACACGACGACCGTCGACTTCGACCTGGGCGGTGGCGACGGCGAGCGGTACCTGTTCCGGGCCACCGGCTCGGTGATGAAGTTCGACGGCTTCACGCGGCTCTACCAGGAAGCGCGCGAGGAAGGCGACCACCGCACGCTGGACGACCTGGTGCCGTTGCCACCCGTGGAGAAGGGCGAGACGTGCGCACTGGATGCTCTCGTGCCGAACCAGCACTTCACGCAGCCGCCGCCGCGCTACACCGAGGCCAGCCTGGTGAAGGAGCTGGAGAAGCAGGGCATCGGGCGCCCGTCCACCTACGCCCAGATCATCTCCACGATCCGGGACCGGGACTACGTGAGCATGGAGAAGCGACGGTTCGTGGCCACGCCCCTCGGCGAGACCGTCGCCAAGGTCCTGATCCGCATCTTCCCGGACCTGTTCAACGTGGATTTCACCAGCGAGATGGAACACGAGCTGGATCGGATCGAGGAGGGCGACCTGGACTGGCGCGACGTGCTCCGGGACTTCTACGAGCCGTTCCGCCGCCAGCTCGAGGAGGGTGAAAAGAACAGCGAGGCCATCCTGCGCGACATCGTGCAGGCCGGCGACGAGGTGTGCCCGGAGTGTGGCAAGCCCCTCGTCGTGCGCTGGAACCGCCGCGGCCGCTTCCTCGGCTGCTCCGGGTACCCCGACTGCACCTTCACCCGCTCCCTGGACGAGGACGACCGGCCCGAGCCCGAGCCCATCGGCGAGATGTGCCCGGAATGCGGCCACGAGCTGGTGGAGCGCCACGGCCGCATGGGCCCCTTCATCGGGTGCAGCAACTACCCCGAGTGCAGGTTCACCCGGCCCCGGACCATCCCGGGCCTGAAGTGCCCCGAATGCGGGCAGGGCGATGTCGCCGAGAAGCGGACCCGCAGGGGCAAGCCGTTCTGGGGCTGCACCCGCTACCCCGAGTGCAAGTGGTCCGTCTGGGACCGGCCGGCACCCATCCCCTGTCCCGACTGCGAGGCGCCGTTCCTCCTGGAGAAGAGCACCAAGACGAAGGGCGACTTCTTCAAGTGCCTGACCTGCAAGGGCGAGTTCTCACCCGAGACCATCGAGGCCGAGACCGCCGAGCCGGTCGAGAAGGGCTGAGCGGGCCATGGAGCTGACCGTCGTCGGTGGCGGCCTCGCCGGGTGCGAGGCGGCCTGGCAGCTCGCGGAGCGGGGCCACACCGTGCGCTTGCTGGAGATGCGCCCGGTCCGGACCACGCCCGCCCACCAGACCGATCGCCTCGCCGAGCTGGTCTGCACCAACTCCTTCAAGAGCGAGGACCCGGCGAACGCCCACGGGCTGCTCAAGCGGGAGATGCGCCGTCTCGGGTCGATCCTGCTCGCCGCCGCCGACGCGGCCCGCGTCCCGGCGGGCACGGCACTGGCCGTGGACCGGGACCTTTTCGCGGACGCCATGACCGCCCGCATGGAGGGCCACCCGCGCATCCACATCGTCCGGGACGAGGCGCGTGCTCTCCCGGAGGGCCGGGCGGTGGTGGCCACCGGCCCGCTGACCTCGGACGCGCTGGCGACGGAGATCCGCGCACTGCTCGGCGATGACGGCCTGGCCTTCTACGACTCCATCGCGCCGATCCTGAGCCGCGACTCCATCGACCTGGACGTGGCGTACTACCTGTCGCGATGGGGGAAGGGCGAGGGCGACGACTACCTGAACTGCCCCATGGGCCGGGCGCAGTACGACGCGTTCCTGGCCGCGCTCCGGGAAGCCGACGTGTACCCGGGCCACGACTGGGAAGCCATTCCGTACTTCGAGGGCTGCCTGCCCGTGGAGGTCATGGCGGAGCGCGGCCACGACGCCCTCCGGTTCGGCCCCATGAAGCCGGTGGGGCTCGAGCACCCGGAGACGGGGACGCGGCCCTGGGCGGTGGTCCAACTGCGCCGCGAGGGCCGGGACGGGCAGATGTGGAACATGGTCGGGTTCCAGACCCGGCTCCGCACCGGGGAGCAGCGCCGGGTCTTCCGCATGATCCCGGGCCTGGAGAACGCGGAGTTCCTGCGCTACGGCTCGATCCACCGGAACACGTATCTGAATTTCCCGGGCAGGCTGGCGCCCTTCGGCGCGCCCGACGGCCGACCCGACCTGTTGTTCGCCGGCCAGCTCACCGGGGTGGAGGGCTACACCGAGTCCGCGGCGTCCGGGATCCTTGCCGGGATCAACCTGGACCGGATCGTCCGGGGCCGGGCGGCCACCGTGCCACCGCCGACCACGATGCTCGGTGGGCTGTACAAGTACCTGCGCCAGGCGAGCCCGGGCGACTTCCAGCCCATGAACTCGAACTTCGGGTTGCTGGACCCCCTGGGCGAGCGCGTCCGGAACAAGCGGGCGAAGCGGGAACGGCTCGCGGAGCGAGCGGCGGACGCCCTGGAGGCCTGGCTCGCGGAGCAGGAGATTGTGCCCGTCGACTCCCGGGCCGGGGAGGCGGTGCGATGAGCGGGGAGCACGACGCCGCCAGGATGCGCGGCCCTGGAGCCATCGACGCCTATCTCCGCTACATCGGGGAGGGACGCCAGCTCAGCATCCACACGCTCAAGGCGTACCGCCGGGACCTGGGCGACCTGGCCGAGTACCTGGACGAGCAGCTCGGCCCGGGTTGGGCCTGGCGCGACGTGGACCGGCTCGTTCTACGGGGCTACCTGGGCCACCTGTCCCGCCGGGACCTTGCCCGCCGCACCATCGCCCGCAAGCTCTCCAGCGTTCGGTCCCTCTTCAAGTTCCTGCACAGCGAGGGCGTGGTGGATGCGAACCCGGCGCGGAGCGTCCGCTCACCCAAGGTCGAGCGGCGGCTGCCGGGCTGGCTGACGCGCAAGGAGATCGACCAGGTCTTCACCCTCGCCGAGAACCGCGCCGCCGAGGGCACCTTCAACGGCACCCGGGATCTGGCCATCCTGGAGACCTTCTACGCCACGGGCGTCCGCCTCTCCGAGCTCCAGGGGCTGGAGCTGGAGGACGTGGACCTCGTGGGCGAGCAGGTCAAGGTTCGGGGCAAGGGACGCAAGGAGCGCATCGTGCCCCTGGGCGGCAAGGCCGTCCGCGCCCTGCGCCGCCATCTGCCCCGCCGCGCCGAGGTCGCCTCCGCCACCGGGCGGGACGCCCGGGCGCTCTTCGTGGCCCGGACCGGGAAGCGGCTGTCCGCGCGGCGACTCCAGGACATCGTGGGCAAGCTCTTGGAGGACGTGGCCGGCGACGCCGACCTCAGCACCCACTCGCTCCGCCACTCCTTCGCCACCCACATGCTGGACGCCGGCGCGG
The DNA here is from genome assembly GCA_964416095.1 of uncultured Gemmatimonadaceae bacterium. Classification (GTDB taxonomy): domain Bacteria; phylum Gemmatimonadota; class Gemmatimonadetes; order Longimicrobiales; family RSA9; genus CAYQCY01. The sequence goes on along the minus strand of CAYQCY010000019.1, from coordinate 15,619 downwards.
ACCTCATGGCCGTCAAGGAGCTCCTGGGCCACGCGTCCCTATCCACGACGCAGATCTACACCCACACCTCGAAGGAGCGCCTCAAGCGGGTGTACCGGGATGCGCATCCGAGGTCGTGAGGCCGGGGGTAGTGGCAATCCTGGAGGGCTGGGATGGAGGCGTGGGTGGCGACGGGTCACGGGCGACGGGTCACGGCTCCGGGCCTTCCGGCAGGGTGACGTTGCCGGCCGGGCCTCTGCGTTCGCGGAGTACTCATTGTCCGCCGGCTTCGTGGCGGCAGCCGGGTCCGGTCTGACGTGCGACCGGACGCGCACCCGGCGAAGGAAGACGCCCCGCCGGCAACCTGCGGCCGCGACGACGGAGGGAGCCGTGACCCGTAACCTGTAACCCGCAGTTCCAGACCGCTACTTTTGCATTGCTCCGGGGTAGCACAAAAACCATGGAACCACCAATGACAGCAACGACCATCGTGGCGATCCGGCGCGACGGGCGCGTGGCCCTGGGCGGGGACGGCCAGGTCACCATGGGCGACACCGTCATGAAGGGTACCGCCCAGAAGGTGCGGAAGCTCCGGGACGGCAAGATCCTGGCCGGGTTCGCCGGCTCCGTCGCGGACGCCTTCACCCTCTTCGAGAAGTTCGAGGAGAAGCTGGAACGCTACCCCGGCAACCTGTCGCGGGCGGTGGTCGAGCTGGCGAAGGACTGGCGGACGGACCGGTACTTGCGCCGGTTGGAGGCACTGCTGGCGGTGGCGGACGCGGACCACCTCTTCGTCATCAGCGGGGACGGGAACGTCATCGAGCCGGACGATGCCATCGCCGCCATCGGCAGCGGCGGCGCGTACGCCCTGGCGGCGGCCCGGGCCCTGCAGGAGCACTCGGACCTGGACGCACCGACCATCGCCCGGCGTTCCCTGGAGATCGCCGGCGACATCTGCATCTACACGAACCGGAACATCACGGTGCTGGAGCTGGAGGAGTAGCACGGCGTGTTTGACGGAACGACGGACGGAATGCAGGCCATCGGCCTGGAGGAGCAGGCCGCGGAGCAGGGTATGACGGCCCCGTGGCTGGACGAGTTGACGCCCCGGCAGATCGTCGAGGAGCTGGACAAGTACATCGTCGGTCAGGATGCGGCGAAGAAGGCGGTGGCCATCGCGCTACGGAACCGGTGGCGCAGGCAGAGGGTGGACGTCGACCTGCGGGAGGAGATCGTCCCGAACAACATCATCCTGATCGGGCCGACGGGCGTGGGCAAGACGGAGATCGCCCGGCGCCTCGCCCGGCTGGCGGGCGCGCCCTTCGTCAAGGTGGAGGCCTCCAAGTTCACCGAGGTCGGCTACGTGGGCCGGGACGTGGAGTCCATGATCCGCGACCTCGTGGACATGGCCGTGAACATGGTTCGGGACGAGCGCGAGGCGGAGGTCGAGGAGATCGCTCACGCCGCCGTCGAGGACCGCCTGCTGGACCTCCTGCTGCCGGCGCCGGACCAGGACGGCGGCGGGCCACGGCAGCCGGGTCATCCCACCTTCACGGTAGGGCCCGGCGGGCCGGCCGAGACCCTGGCCGGGGAGTCGGAACAGGGGGACGACGAGGAGGAGGACCACCTCCAGGCCCGCCGTGAGCGGACCCGCGAGAAGCTCCGCACCCTGCTCCGGGACGGGAAGCTGGAAGAGCGGACCGTGGATGTGGAGATCACCCAGGCCCCGGCCATCGACAACCTCATGATGCCCATGGGTGGCGGGTTCGACGGCATGGACTACAACTTCGGCGAGATGCTGCAGGACATGCTGCCGAAGAAGACCAAGCGCCGGACCGTGTCGGTAGCCGAGGCCCGACGCATCCTGCTCCAGGACGAGCTGGAACGGCTCGTGGACATGGACGAGGTGGTGAACGAGGCCCTGGACCGTACGGAGGACATGGGCATCGTCTTCCTGGACGAGGTGGACAAGATCATCGGGGAGCGCAGCGGCGCCGGCCCCGACGTCAGCCGTGAGGGCGTCCAGCGGGACCTGCTACCCGTCGTGGAGGGGAGCACGGTCCAGACCAAGTACGGCATGGTCCGCACGGACCACATCCTGTTCGTGGCGGCCGGCGCGTTCCACGTGGCCAAGCCGAGCGAGATGATCCCCGAGCTCCAGGGCCGCTTCCCGATCCGGGTCGAGCTCAGCGCCCTGACCGAAAAGGACTTCGTCCGCATCCTGCAGGAGCCCCGGAACGCACTGCTGCGCCAGTACCAGGCCCTGCTCCGCTCCGAGGGCGTCGAGTTGGACGTTTCCGACGAGGCGATCGGGGAGATCGCCCGCTATGCCGCCGAGGTGAACGAGAGCATGGAGAACATCGGCGCACGCCGGCTCCACACCGTCATGACCACGCTCCTGGAGCAGACCCTCTTCGACCTGCCGGCCGACGGCGTGGACCGGGTCTCCGTGGACGCCGACACCGTGCGGGACCGGCTCTCCAAGATCCTGGAGGACGAGGACCTGAGACGCTACATCCTGTAGGCCCGGCGCCGGCGGCGCCGGGCCAGGCAGGCCCAGGCCCAGGGGCAGGGGCAGCGGTGGACTCGCGGGGTGAGCCGTGTGCGTGGCGGGCCGTGGCGCTCATGGCCAGGCGGAGCCCACAGCGAGGCAAAGTCCAGAGTAAGGCAGATGTTCGAGGCGCGTCGCCGGGTTTCGCCGGGCGGGGCGCTTCGGTACTTTCAGGCCGGCCGTTTCCGGCCTTGTTCCGGGCGCGCCGCGATGGTGTCGGGCCGCCCGATCACAACCACGACAAACCCTGGCGAGCCATGTCGGAGAAGCGCGACTTTCTGGACATATCGGACCACGAGCGGAACGCCCTGTACGCCATCCTGGACCGGGCGAAGCGGATGAAGAGCGGGAAGGACCGGGGTCGACCCATGGAGGGGAAGACGCTGGCGATGATCTTCCAGAAGAGCTCGACCCGGACCCGCGTCTCCTTCGAGGTGGGCGCCTGGCAGCTCGGGGCCCACCCCCTCTTCCTGTCGGCCCGGGACCTGCAGATCGGGCGCGGTGAGCCCATCCAGGACACGGCCCGGGTCCTGTCCCGGTACGTGGACATGATCATGATCCGGACGTACGACCACGACGAGGTCGTGCAGCTCGCCCGCTGGGCGTCGATCCCGGTGGTCAACGGGCTGACGGACCTGCTCCACCCGTGTCAGGTCATGGCGGACGTCATGACGATCCAGGAGGAGTTCGGGGACGACCTGTCGGGTCGGACGGTGGCCTGGATCGGCGACGGCAACAACATGGCGAACTCGTGGCTCAACGCGGCGTACCGGTTCGGCTTCGCGCTGCGGCTGGCCACGCCCGAGGGGTACCGCCCCGATCCCGGGATCCTGGCCCGCGCGGAAGATGCCACGTCCGTCTTCGTGACGGACGACCCGCAGGAAGCGGCCGAGGGCGCCGACGTCATCACCACGGACGTGTGGGCCTCCATGGGCCAGGAGGAGGAGGAGGAAGCGCGGCGGCGGGCCTTCCAGGGCTACCACGTGGACGACGCCCTCATGGACCGCGGCGCCGATGGGGCCATCTTCCTGCATTGCCTGCCTGCCCACCGCGGCGAAGAGGTGTCCGAGTCGGTCTTCGAAGGGCCCCGGTCCCGGGTCTTCGACGAAGCGGAGAACCGGCTCCACGTCCAGAAAGCGATCATGGCGGTCCTGACCGAAGGCTGAGGAGGCACGATGACGGACGCGAGCGAGCTGAAGCACACGCCATTGCACGACGAGCACGTGGCGTTGGGCGGCAAGATGGTCCCCTTCGCAGGGTACGCCATGCCCGTCCAGTACGAGGGGATCCTGGCGGAGCACGAAGCGGTCCGGGAGCGCGCGGGTCTGTTCGACGTCTCCCACATGGGCGAGGTGGAGATCCGGGGCCCGCAAGCGCTGGACCTGGTCCAGTACGTGACCACGAACGACGCCTCCACCCTGGACGTGGGGCAGGCCCAGTATTCGGTGATCTGCCGCGCCGATGGAACCGCCATCGACGACTGCATCGTCTACCGCTTCGAGGACCACTACATGATCGTCGTGAACGCCTCGAACCGGGACCGGGACGTGGCCCACATCCAGGAGCAGGCGGCACCCTGGGACGTGGAGGTCACCGACCGGTCCGACGGGACGGCGCTTCTCGCCCTGCAGGGGCCGAAGGCCCAGGAGGTCCTGTCGGAGCTGACGGACGCGGGTCTGGACGGCATCGCGTACTACCACTTCGGCCTGGGCAGGGTGGCCGACCACGACGCGGTGATCAGCCGCACCGGCTACACCGGTGAGGACGGCTTCGAGCTGTATCTGCCCAACGAGGCCGCTGTCGACATCTGGCGGGCGATCCTCGAGGCCGGGAAGAAGCACGACGTCATCACCGCCGGCCTCGGTGCCCGTGACGCCCTCCGCCTCGAGGTGGGCTACGCCCTGTACGGAAACGAGCTGGACGATGACCACACGCCCCTGGAGGCGGGGCTGGGCTGGGTCGTGAAGCTGGACAAGGACGACTTCCTGGGCCGTGACGCGCTCCGCGCCCAGAAGGAGGCGGGACTGGAGCGGAAGCTGGTCGGCTTCGTGCTGAAGGACCGGGGCTTCCCCCGTCACGGCTACGAGATCCGACACGAGGGCGAACCGGTGGGCACGGTGACCAGCGGCCTCCACAGCCCCGCCCTGGACAAGGGCATCGGCCTCGGCTACGTCGACGTGGATGCCGCCGGCAAGGGGACCGAGCTGGAGATCGTCATCCGTGGCAAGGGCGTCCCGGCGGAGGTGCAGCGGCCGCCCTTCTACACCGAGGGCTCGATCAAGCGCTAGCCATGCGCATCGGCATCCTGATCGTCTCCGACGGCGTGAGCCGCGGCGTGCGGGAGGACACGAGCGGCCGGGCCATCGAGGCGTGGGCCCGGGAGCGTGGCTACACGGTGGCGGAGCGTGCCGTGGTGCCCGACGAGGAGGAGGCCATTGCCGGCACGCTGATGGACTGGTCCGACGGCGGCCTCGCCGACGTCGTCCTGACCACGGGCGGAACGGGGCTGGCGCCCCGGGACGTGACGCCGGAGGCCACCCGCCGCGTCCTGGAGCGGGAAGCGCCGGGGATCGCCGAGGCGATCCGCGCGGCGGGCGCGCCCGAGACGCGGTTCGCCTGGCTGGCCCGCGGCGTGGCGGGAAGCCGGGCCGCCACCCTCATCGTGAACCTGCCCGGCAGCACCGGCGGCGTCCGGGATGGCCTGGACGTGCTGTCCGGCCTGCTGGAACACGCCGTGCAGTTGTTACGGGACGAGGACACCGAGCGGCACGAGCCCCATGGCTGAGCACGTCGTCATCACCACGGACCACATCGAGACGGCGGTCCCGTTGCGGGACGCGTTCCAGCGACAGGACTACGCGGTGGAGCTCTTGACGCCGACCGAGAAGATCGGGGACGTGGAGGAGCCGGTCCTGCTCGTCGTCACGGGCAACCTGGGCGAGAAGCGGGCGCGACGGCTGGCCCGGGAAGCCCACGAGAAGGGGATCCCCGTCATGGGTATCGCCGGGTCCGTCCCCCCGGACACGGCCCAGCGCCTGGGCCTGGCCCACAGCTTCACCCTGCCGGTGGACCCGGACGAGGTGGCGCTGGTGGGGCACCGCCTGGTGGAGCGGGAGCGTCTCCGCCAGGTCACGGGCATCGTGGGACGGACCGAGGCGATGGAGGAGGTGCTGGAGCGGGTCACGCAGATCGCGCCGGTGAACTCCACCGTGCTCATCACCGGCGAGAGCGGGACCGGCAAGGAGCTGGTGGCCCGGGGCATCCACGCGCTGTCGCCGCGCCGGAGCGAGCCGTTCATCGCGGCCAACGTGGCCGCGCTGCCGGAGACGTTGCTGGAATCGGAGCTGTTCGGCCACGAGAAGGGCGCCTTCACCGGAGCCAGCGCCCGGCGCAAAGGGTTCTTCGAGCTGGCCCACGGCGGCACCCTCTTCCTGGACGAGATCGGCGAGATGCCCGCGACGACGCAGACGAAGCTGCTGCGGGTGCTGGAGCAGAAGGAGTTCATGCGCGTCGGCGGCGAGACCGCGATCCACGTGGACGTGCGTGTCCTGGCCGCCACGAACCGGGACCTGCGCCAGCAGGTGGAGGTGCGCGAGTTCCGCCGCGACCTGTATTACCGGTTGAACGTCCTCCACATCGACCTGCCGCCGTTGCGCCAGCGACGCGAAGACATCCCGTTGCTGGTGAACACGTTCGTGGAGGAGACCGCGCGGGAGCACGACCTGCCCGGCGTCGTCATCTCGCCGGAGGCCCTGCAGGTGTTGTGCGACTACTCCTGGCCCGGGAACGTCCGGGAGCTGCGGAACCTGGTGGAGTCCATGGTGGTCCTCGCCGCCGGGGGCGTCATCGAGCCGGAGGACATCCCGGAGCCGGTCCGGTCCGGGGTGCGCGAGCCGCCGCCGCTGCCCGTCCACGTGCCTCGCGAGCTGGAGGGCGAAGAAGGCGGGGCGCCCACCCCGGCCCTCGAGTTCATGTTCCGCCTCATGCTGCAGCTCCGCATGGACCTGGACGACCTGCGCGCCGAGTTCGACAGCTACCGGCGCAGGCATCCCGATTTCCCGGGCCCGCTCCCCATGCCGTATCCCTACCCGTACCTGGAGGAGGGTGAGGGCCCGCGGGAGATCTCCGTGGCCCGGCAGCCGATCCGGGAGGATGTCGCCGGGGCGACGGAGGAAGACGAGACCGGTGCCGAGGAGGGCATCGTCGTGTTCCGACCCGGCATGACCATGCAGGACCTGGAACGGGAGGCCATCACGGCCGCCCTGGCGGAGGTCGACGGCAACCGGCGGGCGGCCGCCGAGATGCTCGGCATCGGCGAACGGACGCTCTACCGCAAGATCAAGGAATACGGGATCCCGCTCTAGACCGTGGAGCCCGGTGCGACACCGTTACCGGCCGGGCGGGCCCCGCTCCATGGACCGGACCCTGGATCGCTCCCGCTCCAGCACGGGGATGACCTGCAGCCAGCCATCGCTCCTGTCCAGCCCGTACCGCACGACGAACGCCTGGGCGTAGTCGATTGTGCCGGCGAAGGCGTACACCGCGTTCTGCGTCTCCTGCTGACGGAGGCGCTCCCGGCCCCACCCCCCCGTCAACGACACGATGGCCCGGGGCGCCAGATGGCGCCCCCGATGCGTGAGCTGCAGGTTCTCCGGCTCGTAGTCTACCTCCGGCTGGTAGCTGAAGAAGGAGACCAGGAACAGCTCCGCCTCCGGGTCACCGGCCTCCTGCCTCGCCCGGGGGCCCCACAGCTCGGCGAGGCGGTGGAGCCGCTGGTAGGTGTCCGGTGCCGCCAGCCGGATGACCTCTTCCGCCAGGGGCGTCACCTTGATGCGAAGGGCGCCGCTCCGCAGCTCTACCGTGAACTGGTTCTGGCGCAGGCTGCCGTGGCCGGGCGACACCTGCTCCGTCGGGCCCCCGGTCGCTGCGCCGACTCGCGGAGCGTCCCGCTGCTGGCCGGAGATGGCGGGAACGCAGGCGTCGAGCGCGATGGCTGCAACGGCCAGGACCATGCCCTGCGCAAGGAGCTGCGCCGGCCGTGCGTTCGTCATGCCGTCTGTTCCAGAAGGCTTGCCAGTGCGGCCATCAGCTCGTCCCTGCCTTCGCCGGTCTTGGCGGAGAAGGGGAGCACCTGGTCCGGATCCTGCCCGAGTCGGGACGCGATCTTCGGCAGCTCCTTCGCCCGTTGGCTACGCTTCAGCTTGTCCACCTTGGTGAGCACGAACAGCGTCGGCGTGCCCAGCCCGGCGAGGAACTCGACCATCTTGAGGTCGTCCCGGGTGGGTCCGTGGCGCGCGTCGATGAGCTGGACCAGGCCGAGCAGCGCCGGGTTCGGCCGGAGGTAGCCTTCCACCAGGGGGCGCCAGGCGTCCTGCATGGCTGCCGGCACCCGGGCATAGCCGTAGCCGGGCAGGTCGACCAGGAAGAACTCCACGGGTCGGGACGGGGTCTTCGCCTCGACGCGGAAGAAATTGATCTCGCGCGTCTTGCCGGGCGTGGTGGAGACACGGGCGATCTTGGTGCGGGTGCGCCGCAGCAGGGTGTTGATGAGGCTGGACTTGCCCACGTTGGAGCGGCCGGAGAACGCGATCTGGGGCAGGGTGCCCGGAGGGTCTCCGCCGGGCCGCGCGATGGCGCCGGCGAACTCGACGGACCTGATCTTCACCGGTGCCGCCCGTTCAGGCTTCCTTCTTCTTCGCGTCCGGCCGCAGCACCAGGAGCGGCTGCATGCCGTCGGTCACGCTCTCGGGCGTGATGACCACCTCCCGGACATCGGACCGGGACGGGATCTCGAACATGATCTCCCGCATGAGCTCCTCCAGCACGGCCCGGAGCCCGCGGGCGCCCGTGCCGCGGTGGATGGCGCGACGCGCGATGGCCCGGAGCGCCTCGGGATCGAAGGTGAGGCCGATCCCTTCCAGCTCGAACATCTTCTGATACTGCTTCACGAGGGCGTTCTTCGGCTCCTGCAGGATCCGCACGAGCGCGTCCTCGTCCAGGTCCTCCAGGTCGACCAGGACCGGGAGCCGACCCACCAGCTCGGGGATCAACCCGAAGCGGAGCAGGTCCTCCGGCTCCACGTCGGCGAAGGGGTTCTCGCTCCCCTCCGAGGCCCGCTCGGTCCCGCCGAACCCGATGCGCCGCTTGCCCGTCCGGGCCTCGATGATCTTCTCCAGCCCGTCGAACGCGCCGCCGCAGATGAACAGGATGTTCCGGGTATTGATCTGGATGTACTCCTGTTGCGGGTGCTTGCGTCCGCCCTGCGGCGGCACGGATGCGACCGTGCCCTCCAGGATCTTGAGCAGCGCCTGCTGCACGCCCTCGCCGGACACGTCCCGCGTGATGCTCGGGTTCTCCGACTTGCGCGCGACCTTGTCGAGCTCGTCCACGTAGACGATGCCGCGCTCGCACTCCGCGATGTTGAAGTCGCTGGCCTGGAGCAGCCGCACCAGGATGTTCTCCACGTCCTCTCCGACGTAACCTGCCTCGGTGAGCGTGGTGGCATCCGCGATGGTGAAGGGGACCTGGAGCACGCGGGCGAGGGTCTGGGCGAGCAGCGTCTTGCCGACGCCGGTGGACCCGATGAGCATGATGTTGGACTTCTCGATCTCGATGTCGTCCAGCACCCCGTGGTGGTTCACCCGCTTGTAGTGGTTGTACACCGCTACGGCCAGGGACTTCTTGGCTTCCTCCTGGCCGATCACGTACTCGTCCAGGGTCTCCTTGATCTCCTGCGGCGTGGGGATGCGGGGGACCGCCTCCGCCGCGTCACGCTCCTCTTCTTCCGCCAGGATCTCGTTGCAGAGCGTGATGCACTCATTGCAGATGTAGACGGAAGGGCCCGAGATGAACTTCTTGACCGAGTCCTTCGACTTGCCGCAGAACGAGCAGCGCAAATGCTTGTCACTCGCCATGTCAACATCGCTGCTTGAGGAACGCGCGCCCGGCGACCGCGGTCCGGGCATTCGTCACGTCAACTCATCCTTCGGCGCCGTCGCCGTCGGCCAGCTCGGAGCGGTGCGCGACGACATTGTCGATGAGGCCGTACTCCCGGGCCTCGTCGGGGCTCATGAACCGGTCCCGGTCGGCGTCCCGGCGGATGGTGTCCACGTCCTGGCCCGTGTGTCTGGACAGGATCTCGTTCATCCGTTCCCGGGCGTGGAGGATCTCCTGGGCCTGGATCTCGATGTCCGCCGCCGTGCCCTGACCGCCGCCCGACGGCTGGTGGATCATGATCCGCGAGTTGGGCAGCGCGCTGCGCTTGCCTTCGGTCCCCGCCGCCAACAGGAGGGCCCCCAGGGACGCGGCCATGCCCATGCACATGGTGTTCACCGGGGCCGTCAGGTACTGGATCGTGTCGTAGATGGCCAGCCCCGCGTATACGGATCCGCCGGGCGAGTTGATGTAGAGGTAGATGTCCCGGTCCGGGTCCTCCGCCTGGAGGAAGAGTAGTTGTGCGATGACGATGTTCGCCACGTTGTCGTCCACCGGCGTGCCCAGGAAGATGATCCGGTCCATGAGCAGCCGGCTGAAGATGTCGTAGGTGCGCTCACCCCGTGAGGTGCGCTCGATGACGTACGGCGGATATATGGCCATTGCGTTCCCGTTGTCGCCCCGATGGGCGCCCGTAGCGCCCCGCTGTATTCAAAGGTAATGTAAAACGCCCCGGAAGCCCCGGTTTTCTTATTCGATCTCCGAGATCGACTCCAGGTAGTCGTAGACCTTGTTCTCGGTGATCTCATCGGCGAGCTGCTGGAGCCGTCCGTCCCTGGTGAGCTGCCCCCGGAGCTGGTCCGCGGGCTGTCCGAACCGTTCGGCGAGCTCCTGGACCCGGGCGTCGACCTCCTCTTTCGTCGCCCGGAGACCCTCGGTCTCCGCGATCCGGTCGATGACCAGCATCCGCTTGATGGCGCGTTCGGCGGCGGGCCGTGCCGAGGCCCGTGCTTCGTCCAGGACCGACTCTTCGGCGGCCTCGTCCGGCTGGATGAGCCGGTCCACGTAGTCCCGCACCATGGACGGCGGCACCTCGAAGGAGTTCGCCTCGAGGAGCTGGTCCATGAGCTGACGTCGCACGTCGTACTCGGCTTCGCTGCGGGCCTCCTTCTCCAGGTCCTCCCGGACCCGGGCCCGGAGCTCCGGCAGGCCCTCGAAGTCGCCCAGGGACCTGGCGAAGTTGTCGTCCAGCTCCGGTGTCTCGGGCCGCTTGAAGCTGTCCAGCCGGATCCGGACGGTGTGGGACGCTTCCTCCCCCTCGTCCTCCTCGGCCGGGACCTGGATCGTGAATTCCCGCTCGTCCCCGGGCGTGAGGGTGAGGATGGCGTCCTCCACGTCCGGCAGCGCCTGGCCGTCGCCGAGGACGATCTCGTACTCGCGCGGCTCCGGCGGCTCCTCCGGCTCCTCGTCGGGCACCGGCGTGATGGCCACCTTGACCATGTCGCCGACTTCCGGGGCCGCTTCCTCCTCCGGCGGTTGCCAGACCGCCTGGTCCTCGCGCAACCGTTCCAGGACGCTGTCCACCTGGTCTTCGTCGATGGACACGCCCTTCCGCGTCGCCTTGAAGCCGCCCACGCGTTCCAGCTCCAGCTCCGGCCGCACCTCGAACTCGACGTCGAAGGTCAGGTCCGTGCCCTCCTGGTAGTCGATGTTCTCGATGTTGCCCTGGGTGATGGGCCGGAGATCCGTCTCCTCGATGGCCTCCCGGTACGCCCTGTTCACCACCCGCTCGATCGTCTCCTGCTCGATGGCCGCGCCGTACCGCTGCTCCACCATGCCGGCCGGGATCTTCCCCTTGCGGAACCCGGGCAGCTTCAGCTTCTTCGCCAGGTTCTGAGTCACCTGACGACGCTCCTTCTGCAGGGACTCCTGCGGCACCGTGATGGTGAGCCGCCGGGCCCAGGCGCTGGTTTCCTTGACGTCGATATCCAATGGACCGTTCCGTACGAGGTCTGCCCGCGATGCGAAAGGGGGGACTCGAACCCCCACGGGCAGTGCCCACGAGATCCTAAATCTCGCGCGTCTACCGGTTCCGCCACTTTCGCGTTTTGTGCGAAAAAGGTAATCGCGCGAGATGCCGAGTTCAACCGAAGTACGCGTTCTGTCGCGCCGTCGCAGGAACCGTGGTCACCCGGGAAATGTCAACGGTCGTTACGGCACCCGCACGTTCGCGATGAGCGTCGACCCGTTCACATCGGCCAGCAGCAGGGAGACCACTTCGCCGGGCCGGGCCGCTTCCACGATGGCCCGGGCCGCCCGGGCCGAGTCGACGACCTGGCGGTTGATCTCCAGCACCTTCATGCGCGGGCGCACGTCCCTGCGGAAAGCGGGGCTGGTGGGCTCCACGCGGCTGACGACCACGCCACCGGCCTCGCTGTGGCCGAACTGGCGGGCGAGACGCGGGGTCAGATCGGCGAACTCCAGCCCCAGGCCTTCGGAGCGGCGTGGCGTCGGCGTCGCCGCCGGCGGCGTGCCGCCGAAGTCCGGTGCCTCGGTGAGCGTCACGTCGAACCGGACCTGCGTCCCGTACCGGATCGCCGTGAGCCGGACCGTCTCACCGGGGCGGTGCCGGGCAATGTAGCGCTGGAGCTGCGCGAGCCGCTCCACCTTCTGGCCGTTCACGGCGACGATGACGTCATGGCGCCGGACGCCGGCCCGGCGGGCCGGCGAGTCCTCGCCGAAATCCTGGACGAGGACGCCCGAGACGTCGGGCAGGCGGTACACCTCGGCGTCCTCCGTCGTGACGTCGTTGATGGTGACGCCCAGCAGCGCGCGCCGGACGCGACCGTGCTCCAGCAGGTCCGCCATGACGCGCTGAGCGACCGAGATGGGGATGGCGAAGCCGTAACCCTGATAGAACCCCGTCTCGCTGGCGATGGCCGTGTTGATGCCGATGACGCGCCCGTCCAGGTCCACGAGGGGCCCGCCCGAGTTGCCGGGATTGATCACCGCATCGGTCTGCAGGAAATCCTCGATCACGTAGCGGGATGCCGGGTTCCGCTCATTCCGCAGCTCCCGCCCGATGATGCCCAGCGGGCGCCCCTTGGCGCTCAGGATCCCGCTCGTCACCGTGAAGTCGAGCGTGCTGATGGACGAGAACCCGGGGTTCCCCACCGCGAGCACCCACTGCCCCACGCGCGCCGTCTCCGAATCGCCCAGCTCCACCGTGGGCAGGCCGTCACTCTGGATGCGAACCACGGCCACGTCCGTCGTCGGATCGCCACCCACCAGCTCCGCTTCGAACATGCGCTTGTCCGACAGCGTGACGGTGATCCGCTCCGCCTCCTCCACCACGTGGTTGTTCGTCAGGATCAGCCCGCCCGACGTCACCAGGAAGCCGCTGCCGCCCGTGACCTCCGGGAACACGTCCGGCATGTCCTCGCCCTCCGGCACGCCGAAGAACTCGCGGAAGCGGTCCGACGAGGCGTCGGCATGGGGATTGGGGATGGTCCGCTCCGTCTGGATCCGGACCACGGCCGGCGTCACGCGTCGCGCGACCTGCGCGAAGGCGTCGCCGAGACGGCGAGCCTCCTGGATCGGGTCCTGTGGCGAGCGCGGCAGATCGGCGGTCGCGGCCGCGCGCATGGCGTCCGTCGCCGGCTGCAGGGCGGCCAGGCCGGCCGTCTGCACGCCGTCGGCGACGGGCCCTCGTGCGCCCGCCAAAGCGTATCCCGCGGCGACGGCCGCCATGGCCGTGCCGAGGATCAGCCCCAGGGTCCGTTTCGTCGGGTTCATGACCATTTCGTTCGGGGGGAAGCCTGATTCGAAAGATACCCGATGGACGCCGACCGTCCAGCCCGAGCGCGCACGGACACGTACGAGAAAGGCGCCCCGGACGACCGTCCGGGGCGCCTCTCACGCGGCGATCGCGGCGGGTCTTACTCCTCCTCTTCCACGATCTCGTAGTCCGCCTCGACCACGTCCTCCTCTTCCGCCGTTTCGGCCGCGCCCGCTGCGGCCTCGGCCGCCTCGGGCCCCGCCGCCTCGGCCGCCTCGGCCTGCTGGGCCTCGTACATCTGCTGGCCCGCGGCGCTGAAGGCCTGCATCAGCTCGTCGCGGGCCGCCGTGATCTCGGCGGCGTCGTCCTCCTTGAGCGCCTTGCGCGCCCGCTCCATGGCCGACTCGACGCGGGCCTTCGCATCGCTGTCAAGCTTCTCGCCCCACTCCTTCAGGTCCTTCTCCACCTGGTAGACCAGGGAGTCGAGCTGGTTGCGGGCCTCGATCTTCTCCTTGTGCTCCTCGTCCTCGTCGGCGTGGGACTCGGCGTCCTCGACCATCCGCTCGATCTCGTCCTCGGACAGGCCGCTCGAGGCCTCGATGCGGATCTTCTGCTCCTTGCCCGTCGCCTTGTCCTTCGCCGCGACGTGCAGGATGCCGTTGGCATCGATGTCGAAGGTGACCTCGATCTGCGGCACGCCCCGGGGCGCCGGCGGGATGCCCGTGAGCTGGAACCGGCCGATGGTCTTGTTGTCCGCCGCCATCGGTCGCTCGCCCTGGAGCACGTGGATCTCCACTGTCGTCTGGTTGTCCTCCGCCGTGGAGAACGTCTCCGTCTTCTTCGTGGGGATCGTCGTGTTCCGCTCGATGAGCGTGGTCATGACGCCGCCCAGGGTCTCGATGCCCAGCGACAGGGGCGTCACGTCCAGCAGCAGGACGTCCTTGACGTCACCGGCCAGGACACCGCCCTGGATCGCCGCACCGATGGCCACGACCTCGTCCGGGTTCACGCCCTTGTTCGGCTCCTTGCCGAAGAAGTCCTTCACGATCTCCTGGACCTTCGGGATCCGCGTGGAGCCGCCGACCAGGATCACCTCGTCGATGTCCGAGGTCTTCACGCCCGCGTCCTCTAGCGCCCTCTCCATGGGCGGAATCGTCCGCTCGAGCTGGTCGCCCACGAGCTGCTCGAACTTCGCCCGGCTCAGAGCGTAGTTCAGGTGCTTCGGACCCTCCTGCGTCGCCGTGATGAACGGCAGGTTGATGTCCGTCGACATCGTGGTCGACAGCTCCATCTTGGCCTTCTCCGCGGCTTCCTTCAGCCGCTGCTTCGCCATGGGGTCCTTCGACAGGTCGATGCCCTGGTCCTTCTTGAACTCGGAGACGAGCCAGTCGATGATCGTCTGGTCCAGGTCGTCCCCGCCCAGATGCGTGTCGCCGTTCGTCGCCTTCACCTCGAAGACGCCCTCGCCGAGCTCGAGGATCGAGATGTCGTACGTGCCGCCGCCGAAGTCGTACACCGCGATGATCTCGTCGGACTTCTTGTCCAGCCCGTACGCCAGCGAGGCCGCCGTCGGCTCGTTGATGATGCGCAGAACCTCGAGGCCCGCGATCCGGCCGGCGTCCTTCGTCGCCTGCCGCTGCGCGTCGTCGAAGTAGGCCGGGACCGTGATGACGGCCTGCTTCACCTCGTAGCCCAGATAGTCCTCGGCCGTCTGCTTCATCTTCTGCAGCACCATCGCCGAGATCTCCGGCGGGCTGAACGTCTTGCCCGCGTTCGGCACACTCACCTCGACCCGGTCCTCGCCGTCGCACTTCACCTCGTAGGAGACCTTGCCCCGCTCGCTCTCCACCTCCGAGCAGCGGCGGCCCATGAACCGCTTGATGGAGGAGACCGTGTTCGCCGGGTTCGTGATCGCCTGGCGACGTGCCACCTGGCCGACGAGACGCTCGTTGTCCTTCGTGAACGCCACCACCGACGGCGTCGTCCGGCCGCCCTCGGCGTTCGGAATCACGATCGGGTCGCCGCCCTCCATCACCGATACGACCGAGTTCGTCGTCCCCAGATCGATGCCTATGACCTTGCTCGCCATGTTCGCTCCCGTTCCTTCGTTCGGATGTCAGCCCATCAAGCGCCACCGAGAGAAGGTGCAACCGGCGTGCCAGGCGCCGGACGTAGTTTTGGTGCCAAATCGGCGCGAATGGCGGGCCGGGTGCGTCGGCGCCTGCCACGGAGGCAGTGCGGCGATTGGGTGAAGCGAATGGGTGAAGCGAATGGATGAAGCGATCGGGTGAAGCGATTGGGTGAGGCGATGGGGTGAAGCGATTGGGTGAAGCGATCGGGTGAAGCGAATGGGTGTGGCGATTGGGTGAAGCGAATGG
>CAYQCY010000018.1:9385-39224 GCA_964416095.1 uncultured Gemmatimonadaceae bacterium | reverse complement strand
GATGCGCCGTCCCATTGCCTTTTGGGGGGGTGGGCCGCACCTTTGACCCGTGACGACGACGGCGCGGAAGCGGCTCCTCATCACGGGATCCACGGGCTTCGTGGGATTCCACGTGGCGTCCGTCGTCGCCGATACGGACCTGGAGGTCCGGGCTCTCGTACGGGCCAGCAGCGACGTCCGGCACCTCCAGAGCGTCGGCATCGAGTGCGTCCAGGCGGAGCTGTGGGACGTCGACGGCCTGCGACGGGCGGCAGCCGACGCCGACATCGTGCTGCATCTGGCCGCCCTCACGAGGGCCCGGAGCGAGGCCGCCTTCCGCGCCGTCAACGTCGAGGGGACCCGCCGGCTCGTGGATGCCGTCCGCGCCGGGCCGGCGAAACGCCTGGTGTACCTCAGCACGCTGGCCGCGGTGGGGCCCGCCCGGGACGGCAGGCCGGTGCGTCCGGAGGACGAGCCCAGGCCCCTCACCGCCTACGGACGGAGCAAGCTGGACGGGGAACGGGTGTGCCTCGACGCCGGCGACGGGCTGCGGGTCGTCGTGCTCAGGCCGCCCGCCGTGTACGGACCGCGGGACCGGGACCTGCTGACGTTCTTCCGACTGGCGCGCCGCGGAGTGTTGCCGGTGCCGACAGGCCCGGAGCGCCGCATTCAGATGATCTACGCCGGCGATCTGGCCGAGGCGGTGGTGCGCGCGGCGCTCGCGGAGCGGGCGGAAGGCATCTACCATACGGCGGAGCCCCGTGCGTACCGCTGGCGGACACTCGTGGAGATGGTGGCGGACGCCGTGGGCCGGCCCGGGCGGACCGTGCTGGTGCCGGCGGCGCTGGTCCGGACCGCCGGGATCCTGACGGACGCGGTCTCGGGCGTGACGCGGCGGCCTTCCATCTTCGGTCGGGACAAGGCACGCGAACTGCTCGCTCCGGGCTGGTTGTGCGAGACGGACGCGGCCAGGGTGGACATGGATTTCGTCGCGCGGACGCCGCTCCGGGAGGGCCTGCGGGAAACCGCCTCCTGGTACCGCGCGTACGGTTGGCTCGGGTAGATACGGTGGAGTGGAGAACCGAATGAGTCTTTTCGAGAAGTGCGAGAACTACACGATCGCGCGAGAGGTCATGGCGAAGGGGTACTATCCGTACTTCCGCGCGATCGAGGCTTCGTACGACACCGAAGTGATCATCGACGGCGACCGCAAGATCATGGTCGGCTCGAACAACTACCTCGGCCTGACCCACCACCCCCACGTCCTCGAAAAAGCGAAGGAGGCCCTCGACGTCTACGGTAGCGGCTGTACGGGCAGTCGCTTCCTGAACGGCACGCTGGAGCTCCACGAGCAGCTCGAGACCCGGCTCGCGAAGCACCTCCACAAGGAGTCGGCGCTCGTCTTCAGCACCGGGTTCCAGACGAACCTCGGCGTCATCTCGGCCCTGGTCGACCGTCACGACCACGTCTTCCTGGACAAGCTGAACCACGCCAGCATCGTGGACGGCGCCCGGCTCGCCTACGGCTCGGTGCACCGGTACACCCACAACGACATGGACGCCCTGGAGCGCCAGCTCGAGCGGGTCCCGGCCGACGCCGGCAAGCTCATCGTCACCGACGGGCTGTTCTCCATGGAGGGCGACATCGCCGAGCTGCCGGGCGTCGTGGAGCTGGCCCGGAAGTACGACGCCCGGATCATGGTGGATGATGCCCACGCCTTCGGGGTCCTGGGGCCCACCGGCGCCGGCACCGCCGAGCACTACGGGCTGGAGGACGAGGTGGACCTGCTCATGACCACCTTCTCCAAGTCGCTGGCCTCCCTGGGCGGGGTGGTGGCGGGGCCCGAGTCGGTCATCCACTACCTCAAGCATCACGCCCGGGCGCTCATCTTCAGCGCCAGCATGCCGCCGCCCGCCGTGGCCACCGTCCTCGCCGCCCTGGATATCATCGAGCAGGAGCCCGAGCGGCGTGAGCAGCTCTGGCACAACACCCGGCGCATGCAGGAAGGGCTGAAGCAGCTGGGCTACGACATCGGCAGCAGCGTCACGCCGGTGATCCCCGTCGTCATCGGTGAGCTGGAGCCCATGCTCGTCTTCTGGAAGGAGCTGTTCGACGCCGGCATCTTCACGAACCCGGTGACGCCGCCCGCCGTGCCCGAGCACTCGTGCCGCCTCCGCATCTCCATGATGGCGACCCATACCGACGACCACGTGGATGCCGTGCTCGAGGCGTTCGCCCACGTCGGCAAGGCCATGGCGGTCATCTGATGCCGGCCGGACCGCCCGAGGGCGTCGCCACAAGCGGCCCGGCTCACGACCCCGACACCGTGTACGCCGCCCCCGTCCGGGGCAGCCGCAACCTGGACCGGTTCATCCGTCTGCCGTGGAAGATCTACGCCGACGACCCGGCCTGGGTGCCACCCCTCCTCGTCGAGCAGCGGAAGCTCCTGGACCGGGACCGGCACCCCTTCCACGCCCACGCCGACGTGGAGTACTTCCTGGCCTGGCGCGGGCCGGAGGTGGTGGGCCGCATCGCCGCCATCATCAACCACCGCTACAACGAGTTCCACGGCTCCGAGATCGGCCACTTCGGCTTCTTCGAGTGCATCGACGACGACGTCGTCGCACGGACCCTCCTCGACACCGCCGAACGATGGCTGCGCGAGCGCGGCATGGCTCGCATCGAGGGACCGTTCAACTTCTCCACCAACGACGAGTCCCACTCGCCGGGCATCCAGCTCGATGGCTTCGAGCACCCGCCCTTCCTGCTCATGGGCCACGGCCGGCCCTACTACCAGAGCCTCGTGGAAGGCGCCGGGTACGAGAAGGTGAAGGACCTGCTCGCCTACATGCTCCACTCCAACGACCCGCCCGAGCGCCTGGTCCGCGGCGTCGAGCGCATGGAGCGTGGCATCCCCGGCCTGACCATCCGGCACGTCGACATGAAGCGTCTGGATGAGGAGGTCGCCATCATCCAGGACATCTACAACAGCGCGTGGGAGAAGAACTGGGGCTTCGTGCCCCTCACCGAAGAGGAGATCGACCACCTCGCCGACGAGCTCAAGCCCATCCTGGAGCCGCGGGTCTGCTTCCTCGCCTTCATGGACGACGAGCCCGCCGGGTTCTCCGTCATGCTGCCCGACTACAACCAGGTCCTCCGGCACCTCGACGGCCGGCTCTTCCCCTTCGGCATCTTCAAGCTGCTCTGGTACCGGCGGACGATCGACCAGGCCCGGGTCTTCACCCTCGGCATCAAGCCCGCGTACCGGGGCATCGGCCTGGACGCCATCCTCTACCTGAAGAGCTTCCGGGACGGCGCGGAGGTGGGGATCCAGCGCGGTGAGTGCTCCTGGATTCTCGAGGACAACTGGCCCATGCGCCGCGGCATGGAGAAGATGGAAGGGGAGGTCTACAAGACCTACCGCGTCTACGGCAAGCCGCTGCGTGGCGACTGAGGCGCCGGAGCCCACGGAAGGGACGACAGGCCTCGACAATGCGGAGGTCGCTCCCGAGCAGATCGGCACGCGGCCCGTCGACAGGCTCGTCGCACTCTACCTGGTCGCGGCCGGGATCCCGCTCCTCCTGCCGCCCCTCCAGCCGGGCGGCCTTGTCCTGCTGGTCGCCCACCTCGTCGGTATCGCCCTGGCCCTCGGCCGGGGTCCGGCCGGACGCCTCCGGGACGACGCCGCACGACGCCGGCCCCGGGCGACCCGCATCGCGTGGGACTGGTACCCCGTCTTCCTCATGCCCCTCCTCTACAGGGAGCTCGAGATCCTGAACGTGGCCGTCCACGGAGGCCACTACTTCGACGGTCTGATCCAGTCGCTGGAGGCGGCCGTCTTCGCATCTCAACCAAGCCTTGAACTGTCCGGCACACAGACCTATCTCGTTCTCTCCGAAGTTCTTTGTGTCGGGTACCTCTCGTACTACTTCATTATCTACGTCCCGCTGCTGATTCTGTACCTGACGCGCCGGGTGGAGGCCTTCCGGGCGATGATGTTCGGGCTGATGCTGACCTTCTTCGCCCACTACCTGTGGTTCATCTACTTCCCGGTGCAGGGTCCCTGGTTCATCCTCGACCGGCCGGCGGCGGCGGTGGCCGATGGGCCGGCGTGTCGGCTGGTGGAGGCGATCCTGGACGCGGGTGCGTCCCGGGGTGCCGCCTTCCCGTCGTCGCACCTGGGGGTTGCCGTGGCGGTCGCGGTGATCGCGCGCCGGGTGGCGCCCGGGATGGTGTGGCCGGTGGCGCTGAGCGCGCTGGGCATCGCGCTGGGTGCCGTGTGGGGTGGCCAGCATTACGCCGTGGACATGGTGGCCGGGGCGGTGCTGGGTGGTCTGGTGGGGTGGTACGCCCCCTCCCTGCGGCGCCGGTTGGCGTGAGGGCTTGCCCTTCGTCGTGGCGCTGGTAGCTTCGCCTCAGTCCGTTCCCGATGCGTGCTCTATGGATCCATGGATCTGAGGACCCGGCGGTTCCTCAACCTGCTGGTGGTCATCACGGGCTCGGTGCTGGTATGGCAGGCGTCTGCCGAGCTTCCGTGGCCGGCCCGTGTGCTCACGACGCTCCTGCTCGTGGTGTTGCCGGCGGGGCTCCTGGTCCAGGTCCGGTTCCGGGACGAGGTTCCGGAGGGAATGACCAGGAAGGACATCTACCTCTCCAGCATCATCGGTATCCTGGTCATGGCGGCGGTGGCGGTACTGGCCGCCCGGGCCAGCGGATTCACGTGGTACCGGCTCGGTCTCCGGGTCCCGGATTGGAGCACGGGGATGGCGGCCCTCCTGACCACGGCGGCGGGGCTCGGGGTGGTGGGGGCCGTGCGTGCGCTGCGTGTCCCGGAAGGCAGGCTGGTGGCGTACATACTGCCGCGCACGGCTCGTGAGCGCGTCCTGTTCGTGGGCGTCTCCCTGGCCGCGGGCGTCGGGGAAGAGCTGACGTTCCGCAGCTTCCTCATCCCGGCCGTGGAGTCGGCGGCCGGAGATGCCTGGCTGGCGGCGGGCCTCAGTGCCGGGGCGTTCGGCCTGATCCACTCGTACCAGGGCGCGCTGGGTGCCATCCGTGCCGGCTTGCTCGGGTTCGTCCTGGCGGTGCCGTTCGTCGTCACCGGGTCGGTGGTGCCGTCGATGGTCGCTCACACCGTGCTGGACATCGTCCTGGGCTTCTGGCTGGCAGACTGGGCCATGCGCGTCTGAGGAGCCGGCACCTGCGGTGCGGGACTGCGCAAGAAATTCCCGGTCCACTGTTTCACGGACCCGAAACGTGACCGCCAGCGCCTTCGCGGTGTATGTAGAGACAGGCGTGTCCCGATACGACGGGACGGAGCGTTTCCGGGGTGAAACAGCCCGTCCGAAGGGGGCGCAGGGACGGGGGAACGGGCTTTGCAGCGCAGTGGGGTGAGAGCGAGACGCGTGAGGGGAGCGGAACCGTGATCCTGCGGTGCTCGTACGAGGAGCTGGCGGCGCTGACCGCCACGGGCCGTCGCGTGCTGGACGACGTGACGGGACGGGGCGCCGTGGTGGCTCCGCCCGAGCTGGCGGCGGAGCTGGAGACGCTGCTTCCCCGACTCGAGGGCGACCTGGAGATCGAGACCCTCGCCGCGCAACGGCGTCTCCAGCGCGTGTTCGACTATCTGCTGGACGTGCTCCAGGACCGGGTCGACCGCCTCATCCTGGAGCAGTACGTGGGCTCGGACGACGCCGTGAACGCGTATTTCGAGTACGCGAACATCCTGACGCTGGCGACGAAGCTCCGGGAGATCGGCGACGAGATGGAGTCGTTGATCGAGCTCATGACCGGGAGCCCCCCGACGGAGGAGGCGGCCCGGAGCATCACCTTCGCGGATTGACCGGCTCCCGTAGCGGGACGGTGGCGGCGCGGCCTTCCGGGCCGGGCCGCGTTTTTGGTGTCTTCAGATCGGACATGCCATGACGGACCCCACGGACCTGAGTGACGAGGTGGTCATGATCACCGGCGCGTCCCGGGGCCTCGGTCGTGCCCTGGCGGCTGCGTGCGCGGAGGCTGGTGCCCGGCTCGTGCTGTGCGCACGCGGAGCCGGCGGCCTGGACCGGACGACGGAGACCCTCCGGGACCGGGGCGCCGAAGTGGTCGCCCGACCCGCCGACGTGACGGACCCGGAGGCCGTACGCCGGCTGGTCGCCGAGGCCGGCGAGCGCCTCGGCGCCGTCACGGTGCTCATCAACAACGCGTCCGTGCTGGGCGAGCGGGTGCCGCTGCGGGACTATCCCCTGGACGAATGGCGCCGCGTCATGGACATCAACGTGGCCGGCGCGCTCAACGCGGCCCGCGCCGTGCTGCCGGGGATGCGCGAAGCCGGCCGCGGCTCCATCATCAACGTCAGCTCCGGCGTCGGCAACCGGGCTCGCGCCGACTGGGGCGCGTACGGCGTGAGCAAGTGGGCCGTCGAGGCCCTCACCTGGAACATGGCCCTGGAGGAGGAGGACGCGGGCGTCCGTGTGAACGCGGTGGACCCCGGGTCCATGCAGACCGAGATGCGACGGGAGGCGTATCCGGAAGAGGACCCGAAGGCGCCGCCGCCGCCGTCGGCCGTGACCGGCGTGTTCCTGTGGCTGGCCTCGGACGCCTCGCGGGGCACGACGGGCGAACGGTTCCGGGCCCAGGAATGGACGGGGCCCGGTGGTTGATCCCGTCACACCCGCGAAGGTGGGATGGTGAAACCGATGGAGGCCGGACTGCGAATGGTACGTGCGGCCCTGATCCCGGTGCTGGTCGCTGCATGTGCCGCCGGGCCCGCCGTGCAGGTGGAGACGGACCCGGATCGGACCTACGCGTTGGAGGTGCGAAACACCAGGCCGCACCCCATGATCGTCTCGTACGACGACGGCAGCGGCGTCCGGCTGCTGGGCACCGTGGGCGGTGACCAGACCGAGCACTTCGTCATCGCCGGCGCCCGAGGCCCGGACATCACCGTCATCGCGGTGGATACGGACCGGACCCGCACGGTGCGCCGGGAGGTGCGGCTGCGACCCGGCGGCACCGCCTACGTGAGACTGGAGGAGTGACGCATGGACGAGGACATTCTCGCCATCCTGGTCATCGGCATCCTGCTCTTCATCCCCATCGCCGGCGTGACCATCCGCTTCGCGCTGAAGCCGGTGGTGGAGTCCATCGCCCGGCTCATGGAGGTGAAGGCCGGCAGCGAGGCGAGCGAGCTCCTGGAGCGGCGCATGGCGCTGCTGGAGCAGGAGTTGAACGCCACCCGCGATGACCTGCGCGCACTCGCCGCCAAGCAGGACTTCGACCGGCGCCTGAGCGAGCACGGCGACACGTAGGCGGCGCACGACGTGAAAAGGGCCCGGTCCGCGATGAGGGGACCGGGCCTCGCCTTCCTGTCGTGACGCGCGCAGCCGGCTCAGCCTGCGGTCACCAGCTGGCCGTCCCGGATCACGCCGATGACCACCTCCTTCTCGGGGACGTCACCGTTCTCGTCGAACGCGATCTCGCCCGTAACGCCCGGGAACGCCGGCACCTCGCCGCCGACCCGGTCCAGGTACTCCCGCACCGCCGCCCGATCCGTACCCACTTCGTCCACCGCCTGCGCCAGCAGACGGATCGCGTCGTAGGTCATGGCGGCGAACTGGTCCGGCACGACGCCGTAGCGGGCCTCGAAGGTGACCACGAAATGCTGCGTGGCGTCCGCCGGCCCGTCCGGCAGCCATGCCGAGCTGACGTACACGCCTCTCGCCACCGGCCCCGCGTCCCGGAGGCCGGCCAGGCCGTCCGCGCCCATGACCGGCCCCCGATACCCCGCCGACCGGGCCGTGCGCAGCACCACCTCGCCGTCCGCGGACTGGCCGGCGATGACCAGGACGTCCGTCCGGTCGCGGATGGCCCGGACCAGGAAGGGCTCCGTCACATCCGGGTCCTCCTCCAGCAGCGACGGCAGGTAGGGATCGGCGTGAAGCACGCGGCCGCCCAGCCCCACGAAAGCGTCGGCGAAGCTGGTCCGCAGCCCCCGGCCGTAGTCGTCGTTCGAGTAGAGCACCGTGGCCCGCCGCGCGCCCAGCCGGTTGTACGCCCAGGCGGCCAGCGCGGGCCCGTGGCGCAGGTCGCTGGGCGTGACCCGGAAGGTCCACGGCCCCGCATCGCTCACCGCCGGCGCACTGGACGCCGGCGACACGTTGACGAGCCCGTGCTCCGGGTCGTTGTAGACCTGCGCCGCCGCAAGCGTCGCCGCCGAGTTCAGGTGGCCCACCACCGCCACTACCCGGGGGTCGGCCAGGAGCTCCGCCGCGATGGTGATGGCGAGCTGGGCACTGGTGGAGTCGTCCCGCACCAGCAGCTCCACCGGGCGGCCGTCGATGCCGCCCGCCGCGTTGATGGAGTCTACCGCCATCTCCGCCGCCTGCCGGACGCCCTCGTACGCCGGGATGCTCACCGGTGACGCCAGGGCCAGTACGACGGTGTCGTCCGCCGGCCCTGCCTCGCCGCAGCCCGCGAGACCGGCCAGCGCGACCAGGCCGGCGACGAGCATGGGCCAACGTCCGCCGACCGCCGACCGCCGACCGCCGCGGATTCGCTGGCTGGGCCGAGCTGCGGGATCGGGCCTCCTCGTTTCCATGCTCACGTCGCTTCGACCTCGAATTCGGCGTTCGTGTTGCGCGGTCATCTCGTCCTCGCGTCCGTTATCTCAAGTGCCGTTCGAAGAGCGCCAGGATGCGCCGGTACTCGTCGGTCCAGCTCGTGGGCTCGTCGAAGCCGTGGCCCTCCACCGGGTACACGGCCATCTCCCAGCCCGTCTTGCCCAGCTCGATGAGGCGCTGGGCCAGCCGCACCACGTCCGAGAAGTGGACGTTCGTGTCCACCATGCCGTGGGCGATGAGGAGCGGGTCCTCGAGCCCCTCGGCGAAGTAGATCGGCGAGGAACGGCGGTAGGCGTCCTCGTCCTCGTGGGGCAGGTTCAGGATCCGGCTCGTATACCAGTGGTTGTAATGGGCCCAGTCGGTCACGGACCGGAGCGCGGCGCCGGCGGCGAAGCTCTCCGGCTCCGTGAAGAGCGCCATGAGCGTGATGAACCCGCCGTACGACCCGCCGTAGATCCCGATCCGCTCCGGGTCCACGCCCTCCCCGGCGGCCAGGTACCGCGCGCCGTCCACCTGGTCGGTCAGGTCCTTCCCGCCCATGTGCCGGTAGATCGCCGTGCGCCAGTCCCGGCCGTAGCCGGCGCTGCCCCGGTAGTCGATGTCCAGCACCGTGTAGCCCCGGGACGCGAGCAGGTGGTGGAACATGTATTCCCGGTCGTAGCTGGACCACGCCCGGTCCACGTTCTGCATGTAGCCCGCGCCGTGGACGAAGAGGACGCCGGCGCCGTTGGGCTCGGCACCCAGGTCCGCCGGCCGGTAGATACGG
Organism: uncultured Gemmatimonadaceae bacterium; assembly: GCA_964416095.1. GTDB lineage: Bacteria > Gemmatimonadota > Gemmatimonadetes > Longimicrobiales > RSA9 > CAYQCY01. The sequence continues at coordinate 29,864 of CAYQCY010000018.1, read as the reverse complement.
GCCGGAACCATGGCGCCGTCCCGGGCCCGGAACCGGATGATCTCCGGCTCGATCCACGGGCCCGCGAGCCACTCCTCCGTGGGCGACCGCGTGATCTGACGCATCTCCGCGCCGGCCCGGTTGTCCATGACGAACAGCTCCGGCGGCCGGTTCGACGCCGAGTGCACCACCGCGAGCCCGCGTCCGTCGGGGCTCGCCGTGGCCTCGTGCCACCCGGTGCGTTCCGTGATCCGGGTCCGGCGTCCGCCGTCCAGGCCCATGTGCCAGACGTGCTGCTCGAAGGGCGAGCCTTCGTTGGTGGCGAGGTGGAACCGGTCCTCGTCGGGCGAGATCGCCACGTCGTGGACCTCCCACGCGCCGCTCGTGAGCTGCCGCGGCTCGCCGCCGGCGATGGGCAACGTGTAGAGGTGGGTGTGACCCGTGCGCTCCGAGACGAACCACGCATGCCCGCCGTCGGGCATCCAGCCGGCGCAGCCGGTGCAGGGCCCGCCGAGCCAGGCGTCGTCGTGCTCGTGGACGATCGGCGTGAGCTCCGCCGTCGCGCCGTCCACGGCGTAGAGCCAGGCGTCCTTGAAGTCGTACGACGTGGCGTGGACCAGCCCGTGCGTGCCCTCCTCGTTCCAGCCCAGGAAGCTCGCCCGGGCCAGCTCGTCGGTGTGGGGGTCCGTGGTGTCGGCGGCGACGTCGTCGGGGACCAGCTCCAGCCACCGCACGCCGCCGCTGTCCACGTCCACGATGCCGATCCGGGTGGACGATTGGGCGTCGCCCACCTTGCTGCGCACGTTCAACGGCTCCGTGTAGCCCGACTCCGTGACCCAGTCCGGGACCATGGTCCGCTTCGCGTCCCGGGCCCGGCTGCCCGCCTGGAGCAGCGCCCAGCGCTCGCCCGGCTCCACCATGACGCGCCAGACCTCCTCCCCCTCCGGGATGTAGACCGGCTCCGGCTCCGTCGCCTTCCGGGCCTCTTCCCGGGCCTCCCGCTTCTCCTCCTCCTCGGCCTCGCGCCGGATGTGCTCGAACAGCTCGTCCTGCTGCCGCTCCAGGAAGCCCCGCTGGCCCTCGGCCTCCTCCTCGTCCTCGGGCGGCGACCCCTTCCGGATGTCCGTCACCTGTCTCAGCTCCGCCGTCTCCAGCCGCAGCGCGTAGACGTTGTCGTCCCGGACGAAGTACACCGTCTCCCCGTCCCGGCTGAAGACCGGGGCCGACTCCCGCTCCCGCGTGTCCGTCAGACGTCGCGCGTCCAGGCTGCGGCGCTCGATGAGCCAGAGGTCGCCCCGGTGCGAGACCACCTTCCAGCGCTCATCAGGCGAGATGTCGCCGGCGGCCACGTACAGCCGGAGCGAGTCCGCGACCTCGTCCTCCAACCGCTCCGGCTCGCCGCCACGGCCCCGGACCCGGTACAGGTCCCGGTCCTCATCCCACGCCGTGCCGCCCGGCTTCCACGTGAAGTAGATCCACGCCCCGTCGTCGGTCCAGCGGACGAACGAGGGACCCGAGCCTACGTGCTCGGGCCCCCGCATGATGTTCGGCACGGTCAGCTCGAACGGTTGGGCGGAGAGCGCCGCGGGCGCCACGAGGACGGCGAGGAAGAGCAAAACGGCGCACGGACACCGGAGTCGCATGGGCACTGTCCTGGCTGGGTTCAAGGACCGGCGAGAGCGCCGGAAAGGTACGCCGGGGCCGGGGCCGGCTCAACCGGGCGCTCGCCCCGGCCCATCACGCGGCCCTCACCACTGGATTGCCTGACGACGTCGGGATCTCACTGGGGCCGGATCCGGCTCGTCCGGCGCCCGATCGGTCACTCGTCCAGCGTGAAGCCGATCTTGAGGGTGACCTGCCAGTGGCCCACCTGCCCGTCCTCGATGTGGCCCCGGGTCTCCACGACCTCGAACCAGCGCATGTTGTGGATGGTCTCCCGCGCCTTCGCCAGCGCGTTCTTGACCGCCTGGTCGCTCGACTCCGTCGAGGACCCCGTCAGCTCGATCTTCTTGTAGGTATGGTCGGGCATCTGTAAGGCTGAGGCTCCTGTGGAATGAGCAAAGCCCCGTGCAGGGCCGTTTCGAGTTCGAGGTCGAATTGGAGCTCGAACCGGCGTCAGCCGCCCAGCCCGGCGTACGCCGAAAACACCGCCGATCAATCGGTCACCGATCAGAAGCTGACGCGACGGGTCGGGCCGCACGCCGCGCACCCGGCTCACCCCGGGACCCGACAGCGGTCGGCGGTCGGCCGTCGGCGGTCAGTCCCCGAACGAGATCCCCAGGTCCCGCGCCGTCTGCACCGTGTCCTGGTCCAGGGGCACCCGCTTGATCTCCCGCACCGCTTCCTCGAGACGTACGGCCAGCATGTCGGGGGGCTGGTAGGCCACCATGGTGCCGAAGTTCTGGCTCTGGGCGAACCGCATGGCGGCGGCGCCGAACCGGAGCGCCATGAGCCGATCGAACGCGGTGGGCGTGCCGCCGCGCTGGAGGTGGCCCAGCGTGAGCGAACGGGTCTCCTTGCCGGTCCGCTCGTGGACCTGGTCGGCGACCCTCTCGGCGATGCCGCCGTAGCGTCGCTCGGTGCCCGGCTCGCCGTCCTCCACGAAGCTGGCCTCGCCGTCCTTCGGCTTCGCGCCCTCGGCGACCACCACGATGGAGAAGTGACGGCCGTGCCGTTCCCGATCCTGGATCTTCCCGCAAACCTTGTCGATGCTGTACGGGATCTCGGGGATCAGGATGACATCGGCGGTCCCGGCGACGCCGGCGTGCAGCGCGATCCAGCCGGTGTGCCGGCCCATGAGCTCCACGACCATGATCCGGTCATGGCTCTCGGCCGTGGAATGCAGCTTGTCGATGGCGTCGGTGGCCGTGGCGACCGCCGTGTCGAAGCCGAAGGTGAACTGGGTGGCCAGCAGGTCGTTGTCGATGGTCTTGGGCACCCCGATGACGGGCAGCCCTTTCTTGTGCAGCTCGCTGGCGATGCTCAGGGACCCGTCGCCGCCGATGGCGACCAGGGCATCGAACCCGTAGCGCTGGAACCCGCTCAGGATCTCGTCCGACCGGTCCACCGTCACGATGGTTCCGTCCGACTGCTTCACGGGCCACTTGAACGGGTTGCCCCGGTTCGTCGTGCCCAGGATCGTGCCGCCCACGTGCGTGATGCCGCGGACCTCTTCTCGACCCAGGTTCACCACGCCGTTCCCGCTGTCCAGCAGTCCACCGTACCCTTGCCGGATGCCGTACACCGACCAGCCCCGGTTCACGGCACCCAGCACGGTGGCACGGATGACGGCGTTCAGGCCCGGCGCGTCCCCGCCACCCGTGTTGATCGCGATGTTCATGATGTCCCGCTCTGTGGACCGGTCATCGGGTCCTGCGCAACGCGGCCCGGATCTCCTCCCACGACGGGTGTCGCCCCGTCTCCTTCTTCGAGTAGACCAGCTCGCCGTCGCACACGACCTCGAACACGCCGCCGTCGCTCTCGATGAGCTCGACGGTAGCGCTCTCGAACTCGTCCAGGATCGCGGCCTCCAGCCTGGAGGCCCGGGGTAGGTAGTTTCAGACCCCGCAGTATTCGATCGTGATGTGCATCAACCCTCCCTTCTCGCGTCCAACGCCTCGCCCTGAGGCTACCCGGAGAGCGGCGATGAGACAAGTGGATGAGGCGAGGAGGATACGGCGAGGAGGTTGAGGCGAGGTGTGGACAGCGAGGAGGATACGGCGAGGGGGTGCTGCGAGGAGGGTACGACGAGGAGGATACGGCAAGGGGGGTGCTGCGAGGAGGGTACGACGAGGAGGATACGGCAAGGGGGGCGGTGCGAGGAGGGTACGCTCTCCTGCTTCGAGCCGGACACGCCTGCTCGCCCAGCTTCCGCTGCCGCCACGGCTCGAGCTCGGCGTCCAGCGTCCGCACCAGCCGGCTCACCTGCGAGGCCGACACCGAGAAGAGCCACACAACCCTTCCACGATCCGCGTCACCTTCCGCGTGCTCGCACCCTGCACGTATATCTGCAACAGCGCCAGCACCAGCGCTCGCTCGCTCCGCTGATAGCGCGCAAACAGACTCCGCTGAAACCGCCCCTCCCGGTCCTTCGGCACCCGCAGCACCAGGGTCCCCACCCGGGTCTTCAGCCGCCGCTTCCTGCTCCCGTTCCGCCACCGAAACTACAAAACGATAGGCACACTCCCATATCGAGCACGGGAAGATCCGACCTCGCTTCACCCTCCTCGCCGTTCACACCTCGCTTCACCCATCTCGCCTCATCCTCCTCGCTTCACCGCCTACCGCCTACCGCCTACCGCCTGCAGTTCTCTCGTCTTATCTTGAACGTTCCGGTCGCTTCCCACCGGTCCGGGTGTCTTTCTCTGCGGCAGGAGGTCCCGTGCGACATCGCGATATTGCGCTGACGCTGCTCTTCGCCGTCTCGTTCGGCGCCGGCGTCGCGCCGCTGCACGCTCAGCAGCCGACCATCGCCGTATTCGATTTCAACGCATTCTCCCTGTCGCCCGGCGAGGATGCCGCCGCGGTGGGCCGTGGCCTGGCCGGCATGATCGCCACCGAGCTGGCGAACCGGCCCCAGGTCCGGGTGGTGGACCGTCAGGAGATCGAGCGCCTGATCGAGAGTCGCCGGATCACCATGTCCGGTCGCGTGGACGATGCCCAGGCGGTCCAGATGGGTCAGCTACTGGGCGCGTCGTACGTGGTGGTGGGGAACGTGGCGCTGGAGCCGGAACGGGCGCGCATCGACATCAGGCTCCTGAACGTGGAGTCGGGTGCCGTGGAGAAGGCGGACCGGCGCCAGGGCGAGCGCGACGAGTTCCTGACCCTGGTGGAGGAGATCGCCGACAGCTTCATGGACGGCCTGGACCTGCCCGCCCGGGTGGCGGAGGCCGAGGTGGAGATCCCGGTGGCCGCCAGTCTGGCCTTCTCGCGCGGACTGGACTACGAGCGGCGCGGGGAGCTGGATCGGGCCGCCCGCATGTTCCGTCGGGCGTTGGAGATCCATCCGGATCACCAGGCCGCTGCCGCGGCGCTGGAACGGGTTCGCAGCAAAGGAGCGAGGTCATGATGGATACGCATGGTCGTTCGGAACGGTCCGGCGCCCGGGTCGGCGCCTTCGCCCTGGGCCTCGCCCTGGCGCTGGCGCCCGCCGGAGCGGCGGCCCAGGCCATCGCCTTCAACAGCGACCTGCCGCGGACGCTCGTCTTCATCCCCGAGGAGGGTGGCAGCGGGACGGCGACGGCGGACGTGACCCGGTTCCTGGGCGAGGCCGGGTTCCCCCTGGTCGATCCGGCGCTGGCCCACACGGCGGCGCAGCGGGAGCTGGTCCAGGCTGCCCTGTCCGGCGACGAGGGCGCAGCGGTGCAGCTCGGGCGGGACTTCGGCGCGCACGTCCTCGTGCTGGGGGAGGCCGACTGGGGTGCGGCGCCGGACCCGGTGAGCGGGACGCTGGTCACGGCGACCAGCGAGGTGCAGCTCCGGGCGCTGCGCCTGGACGAAGGTCGGGTCGTGGCCAGCGCCCGGGCCAGCGGGCGGAAGCTGGAGGCCACGGAGCATGCGGCCCGCACCGGCGCCATCCGGGAGGCGGTGGAAGACGTGCTGGAGACGACGCCGTTCGTGGGCGCCGTCGTGAACGACTGGGAGGAGCAGGGTTGGTCGGGGCGCGGCTACTTCCGTCCCGATCCGGGCTCCGTGGAGGCGGCCATGACGTCGCCGGGCGGGGGAGGGCCGAGGCTGGCCATCGTCCGGACCGACGTGGCGCCGCCGCCGGAAGGCGGACCAACGGCCCGGGGGCTCGGCGTCGTGAGGAAGGGCAGCCGGTCCGGCGTCGTGAACCACGTCCGGATCGAGGGCGTGGTCGTGGGGCGGGACAGCCGGGTCGAGGTGGAGGGCGCGGCCGCCGAGCTGGAGCCGCTGCCGGAGGACGAGGCGCGTCGCATGGGCATCAGCGAGCCCGCCATGCGCTTCACCGCCACCACCACGCTGCCCCTCACCCGTGACTCGGTCCGGGTCGTGGCCCGGGCACCGGACGGTGGCAGCACCACCGTCGTGGCCGCGCCTCGTATCGACGAGCGCTGGGCCGTCATCATCGGCATCAGCGACTACCGGGCGGACGACATCCCGGACCTCGACTACGCGGCAGCCGATGCCACGGCTTTCCGCGACTTCCTCCTCTCCGACGCCGCCGGGCCGTTCCAGGAAGACCACGTGCTCTTCCTCGCGAACGAAGCCGCCACCGGCCAGGCCATGCGGGAGGCCCTCTTCGTCTTCCTGCAGCAGGCCGACTGGAACGACCTGGTCGTGATCTACGTGGCCGCCCACGGCGCGCCCGACCCCGAGCGCCCCGACAACCTCTACCTGCTGCCCTACGACGCGTCCCTGGACGCTCTCGCCGCCACCGGCTTCCCCATGTGGGACGTCAAGACGGCGCTGCGCCGCCAGATCGCCTCCGAGCGGGTCGTGGTCCTGGCCGACGCCTGCCACTCCGCCGGGACCGGCGAGGACGATGACAACCCCATCGGCGCATCCTTCGCCGAGCTCTTCAGCCCGTCCCGACGGCTCACCCTGACCGCCGCGGACCTCAACGAGCTCAGCTTCGAGGACGAGCGCTGGGGCGGCGGCCACGGCGTCTTCACCTTCCACCTGCTGGAAGGGCTCCGCGGTGGTGCCGACACCGACGGCGACGGCATCGTCACCTTCACCGAGGCCGTCGGGTACGTGGCAGGCAACGTGCGGACCGACACGAACGGAAGGCAGAATCCGCAGGCCAGCGGGCTGGGGGACGTACCGCTGGCCGTGGCCGATCCGGGCTCCCGGTAAGGCCCTGTTCGCGGGCCCGGACGGGCCGGCTGGCGGGGCAGGGGCAGGCCCTGTCCCGCGCGCGCCAGCGGCGCGCGCCTACAATTCCCGCCAGTCCTTCTCGAGCACCTTCCGGTAGGCCTCGGACTCCAGCAGCAGGTCCACCAGGTCGCTGTCCAGCATCCCTTCCTTCGCCTCCATGGAGATGATGTCCAGCGCCCGTTCGGCGGGGAGCGCACGCTTGTAGGGCCGGTCGGAGGCGGTGAGGGCGTCGAAGATGTCGGCGATGGTCATGATCCGGGTCTGGACCGGGATCTCTTCGCCCGTCACGCCCCGGGGGTAGCCGCGCCCGTCCAGCTTCTCGTGGTGGCCGTATGCGATGTCTGCCACGTCTTTGAGATCTTCCGTCCAGGGGATCTGCCGCAGGAACTCGTACGTCTGCTGGACGTGCGACTCGATCTCCTTCCGTTCCCGCTCGTCCAGGCTACCCTTCGGGATGGACAGGAAGTGGAATTCCTCCGGCGTGATGAAGGGGACGGGCTCGCCGTCGATGCCGGTGAAGGTCCGTTTCGCGATGGCCTCGAGGATCGCTTCGCTCTCCTCCGGTAGCACGCGGGGCTCGTTGGCGGAGTGCACCGCTTCCCGGAACCGCTCGAGCTCCGCCAGCCGGGCGGCGTACCCCTCCTCCAGCTCGTCCAGGAGACGCTGGGCTCCGCCGGGCCCGTACCGGCTCAGCAGCTCGCTCTTCTTGCCGAGCATCTGGGCCTGGAAGGTCCGGCGGATCAGGTGGAACCGGGACTCGACCCGCTCCCAGAGCGTGGGCGGGAGCTTCTTCGACTTGACCAGCACCTCCTCCCGGACGCCGACCTTGCCGAAGTCGTGCAGCAGGGCGGCGTACCGGATCTCGCGCATCTGCTCGCGGGTGAAGTCGACGCCGGCCCAGCGCCCCTTGTCGTAGCGTCGCAGGGTCTCCGCCAGGTCCGTGGTCAGCGTGGCCACGCGGACGCTATGACCCGCCGTCGTCGGGTCTCGCTGGTCGATGGCGGCGACGGCGGCCTTCACGAAGCTCTCGAAGATGTCCTGGATCTGCTGGTAGAGCTGGGAGTTCTCGATGGACACCGCCGCCTGACCGGCCAGTCCCTGGACCAGCTCCAGCTCGTGCTCCGTGTACGGCAGCACGTAGTCCGCCGCCGACGCTTCGTCCGTGATCCGGGCCGCCGGGTCCCGCTTCCGGTTGATGAGCTGGAGCACGCCCACCATCTTGCCCCGGTGATCCGCCATGGGCACCACCAGCATGGACTTCGTCCGGTACCCCACCTTCCGGTCGAACCCCGGGTTGTGGCTGTACGGAGCGCTCGCAGGGATCTCGTAGGCGTCGTCCAGGACCAGCGGCTCGCCCGTCGCCGCCACGTAGCCCGACAGGCTGCTCCGGTTGATGGGCAGCGTGAACTCCTCGAAGCCCAGGTCCGGCAGCGAGTCGTTCCGCGTCAGCTTGAACCGGAGCTCCCCCCGCGCCACGCCTTCCGCACTCGCTCCATCCCCCTCGCCGCCTCCCTCCGCCTCCGCCTCCCCGCCTCCCGCCTTCTCGACCAGGTACAGGCTGCCGGCGTCGCTGCCCGTCATCTCGCACGCCCGGTCCAGGATCTCCACCAGCAGCACGTCCGGCTCCCGCTCCGTCATGAGCGCCATGCCGATACGGTTGAGCTGCTTCAGCTCCGCCCGGGTCCGTTCCAGCTCCCGGTCGGCCCGGTCCGCGGCCACCCGGGCGGCGGAGTGGCGGAGCGCCATCTGCAGGGTGCGGAGCGTCCGCTCCCGCGATGCGTCCTCGGGGAGCAACAGCGCCAGGCGCTCGCACGCGTCGACGGCCCGTTCCGCGTCCTCGCCGATGGCGACCACGGTGACGTGGTCCGGCATGCCCCGCAGGCCGTCCAGGTCCTTCGCCGCCAGCGCCCCGTCCAACACCAGGACGGCCGGACGGTCGGCGGCCTCCATCTCCTCGATGGGACCGACCACTTCGCGCTCCTCGACGCCTTCCTGGTCCAGGGCGTCGGCGAGCCCCCCGTTCATGAAGCCCGGCCCGTGGAACAGCACGGGCCGGGCCGTGTGTCGCGTCGTGCTCATCCGCCTCAGCGTCGGGAACCGTCGGCCAGCTCGAAAGCCTGTTCCGCCGTGGCGCGGTCGCCCACGGCGTCGGCGACTTCACCGCGCAGCATGTAGTACGAGAAGCCGGCGGCATCGCCTCGGGCCTCGAGGTGCTCCAGCGCGCGCTCCGCCTCGTAGAACAACCCCGCGTCACGGTACGTCAGTGCGGCCAGGAAGAGGCCTTCGCCGCCCGGGTCCATCCCGGACTCCATGAGGGACTCCAGCGCGTCCTGGACCGCCGCCAGCGTCTCCGCCGTCACCACCTTGAACCGCTGCTCGCTGGCCGGCCGGCCGGCGCCGATGGGCCCCACGGTCCAGGCGTACGTCGCGCCCGGCACCAGCGGCGTCGCCGTGGAGGGGTACGTCCACGTCGTGTCGGCATCCGCTTCGTACCGGACGGGGTCCGTCTCCGTCGGCGCGACGCGCCGGATCTGGACCATGTAGCGCTCGGCCTCCGGGACCGAGAACCAGGTGAAGGTGGGCCGGACGTCCAGCACCGCGATGTCGTTCCGCGGCGCGATGGGCACCGGCGCCCCGGTGATGGGCCGGATCATCCCCTGACGGTTCGGCTGCGAGCGGGCGTCCGTCGTGGCGACCTGGCCCAGCGTGCGCAGCGTCTGCGTGAAGAGGCTGTTCGGCTCCTGGTCCTCCGGCTCGGCCAGCGTGACGGACTCGGAGGCCCGCTCCATGCGGCCGGTGCGGTGCAGCAGGATCGCCCGGGCGCCTTCCCCGACGATGACCCGATCACCCGCGGCCAGTTGCATGCCGACGGCGCCCTCCACGGCCGCCGGCTCGCCGGCTCTCTGGACCTGCACATCACCCTCGAACTGCACGATCACCGCGACCGGGTCGGACAGCCATGCCGCCGCCGCCGCGACGCACAGCGCCAGTGCCACGGTCGCCATCTTGGTTCGAACGGACCGCATGGCGATCCCTCCTTTCGGTTTCTTCATTTCACCTGCCTGCGTTCCACGGCGTCCCAGTCCTCGGGCGGCGGGTTCACCAGGTACTCCTGGCACCGCTCGATGTACAGCAGCGTCGGACCATCCGTGGGCACGACCCCGGACGCGGCCTCGAAGTACTGCATCGCCAGCTCGAAGTCGCGGTTCCGGTACGCGTCCAGCCCCGCGTTGAACTGGCGGAACAGCTCGTCCCGCTCGCCCAGGTCCTCGCCCTTCAGCCCGGCCAGCTCGTAGACCGGCACGGGTTTTTCCTTTCCGTACACCGCCAGTAGCTCCAGCTCCCGCGTGATCAGCTCGTCGCCGGCCACCGCGTGCGTGTTCCCGGAGATCATGGTCTCGATCCCGTACGTCTTGCACGCCGGCTCGAGCCGCGCCGCCAGGTTCACCGCGTCGCCGAGCGCCGTGTAGTCGAACCGCTTCTCCCCGCCGATGTTGCCCACCACCGGGGAGCCGGTGTTGATGCCGATCCGCATGCGCAGCCACGGCAGACCCTGCTCCGTCCACTCACGGTTCAGGTCCCGCAGCCTGCGCTGCATGCTGAGCGCCGTCCTGCAGCAGCGCAACGCGTGGTCGTCGAAGGCCGTGGGCGCGCCGTACAGCGCCATGATGGCGTCCCCGATGTACTTGTCCAGCGTGCCGCCCTCCGCCAGGACGATCTCCGCCATCTCGTCCAGGTACCGGTTCAGCAGCGCCAGCAGGTCCTCCGGCTCCATCGTCTCGGACAGCGACGTGAAGCCCGCCAGGTCGCTGAACAGGATCGTGATCTCGCGCTTCGCGCCGCCCAGCATCAGCTTCGACGGGTCGTCCACCAGCTCGTCCACGATGGCCGGTGACAGGTACTTCGAGAACGCGCCCCGGATGACTCGCTTCTCCTTGCCCTCCACGATGCTGGTGTAGCTCGTGGACCCGATGAAGGCGAAGAGCGCCGCCGACGCCGGGCCCACCATGGGCACGTGCAGGTACGAGCCGGCAAAGGCGAACCACGCCCACGCCAGCTCCGCGATCAGCAGCACCAGCCCCACGGCGGCGCCCAGCGTCACGCCGCGCCAGAAGACCGCGCTGGTGACCAGGCCCGCCAGGAGCAGGAGCAGCAGCCCCTCCTGCGTCTTCGTGAGCGGAATGATGAACCGGCCGGTCAGCAGGTTGTGCAGCGCCGTCGCGTGTACCTCCGTGCCGTAGGTCCAGCCGTAGATCTTGCCGGCCTCGTCCGTGGCGTCGTAGAACGGCGACCGGAACCGCTCCTCGGCGTGGAACCCGCTCCCCAGGACCACGACCTTGTCCCTGAAGTGCTCCCGGATCGCGCCCATGCCGATGCTCCGGAGCGGCTCGGGCTGGTTCCACACGTCCCGGACCAGCACGGCGCTGTTCGCGATGAACGCACCGTCGTCCCGGTACGGGCTCGACGGCGGGCCCACGAACAGCACCGGCATGTTCTGCACGTTCTGGTCTTCGGGCAGCTCCGCGTACGGCCGCGGCAGCCCGGGAATCTCCAGCACGCCGGACGCTTCCGTCGCGGCCAGCAGCGAGTCCAGGTCCAGGTCCCGGGCCTGGGCGTACATCGCCAGGGCGAAGCCCGCCACCAGGCCCGTGTCCGTCCGCACCGTCAGCGTGACGTCGCGGATCGTCTCGAACGGCGTCGGCGTGCTGGCGTCCGCCACCGCCGCCGCCGGCTCCGCGAACATGGGGTGCGGCACGTGGAAGACCCGGCTGCTGTCCGTCTCCACCGACGGACCCACGATGACCACGTTCCCCGCCTGCCGGATCTCCTCGGCCAGCATCGAGTCGCCCGGCACCCCGTACTGGCGGTCCAGGTCCAGGTGTCGCCGCTCCAGGAAGACGTCCAGCCCGATGGCCTTCGCGCCCGTCTCCGACGCGGCCTCGATGAGGTCCGCCAGCGCCGGTCGCGGGAACGGCGTGATGTAGTCCCACTCGTTCACGGTGGCCGAGTCGAAGAGGATCAGCGAGACATCGCTCTCCTCCTGCGGCGGATCCGTGGCCGCGGCCCGGATCCGCCAGTCCAGCAGGCGGTACTCGGCCGTGCCGAAGATGCCCTCGAAGATCTGCGCGTTCGTGGCGCCGAACGCCACGCCCGCCGCCACCATCGCGATCAGGCTGCCGACCAGGAACCGGCGAAGCTCCATGGGGCTACGGCCGGACCTCGTACATGATGGCCTTCGTCGCCCAGCTCTCCACCGGAACGGCGTCGCTGCCCTGCGCCGGCGGCCGGCCCGCCGCGTTCTTCAGGGCGCGCCACACCTCGGCGCCGCTCACCACCTCACCGACGGAGAGCGGCACGATCATCGGCCGCTCCGTCACGAACGCTCGCACGATGCCCTTGCCCGTCGGCGGCTGCGCCTCCACGAAGCTGCCCATGGCCTCCGTCGGCCACACCACCTCCTCGCCGGTCTGGATCTCGTTGTTCTGGTCCAGCTCGTTCGGGAACAGCACGATGACCTCGCCGTTCGGCTCCACGCTGATCATCGTCAGGTAGCCCGCCCGGTCCGAACGGACCCGGAAGGAGACCTCCTCGCCGACACGGAAGTCGTTCCGGCCGTTGGCGAACTCGAACTGGACCTCGAACGGCAGGGCCGGGTTCTCCAGCTCGGCGAGCTGGTACGCCTGGAACTCGCGCTGCAGCACCGGCACCAGCGCCTGGGCGCCTGTCACCGGATCCGGCGCTTCCACGCTGTCCCGCGGGAAGCCGTCCAGGTTCAGCACCACGTAGTAGTCGCCCCGGGGTCGCACGATGTAGTTCGCGTACGCGTCCCGGCTCCCGATCAGGGCCAGCGCCGGGTTCATCATGAGGGCCTGGCGCAGCTCGCTCTGGGCCGCGCTCGGCAGATCGGCAATGGAGACCCGGAGGATCTGGTCCGGGTAGCGGTACGCCACGAGCCGGGCCCTGGATCCGGCGGCCAGCGCGTCCCGGGCGATGACGGTGAACCCACGCGTTTCCCGCGTCACCACGGAGGCCATGGCCTGCTCCGGCATCACCTCGTCGATCCTGAGCAGCGCCTGGCCGGCCTTGTACAGCGACCGCTCCGTCATGTCCGCCATGCTGCCGCCGCCCAGCAGCGCCGTCTGCTCCGTCGGCAGCTCCAGGATCGGCACGAACCCGATCTCGCCGGCCACCATTTCCTCCTCCACGATGGGCCGGGGCGGCTCCTCCGGATCCTCCGGAATCTCGGCCAGCGCGAAGAGCGGCAGGTCCTTCTTCGGGTTCTCGTCGATGCCCGGCTCCTGGCGGAAGCGCTGCCGCCGCATGTCCTGCTTCGTCTTGTTGAAGACGTCCTCGTACGTCGCGCCTTCCGGCGCCGTCCACAGGTTCTTCACGAAGTTCGTCGTGAAGGCGCCGCCGTACTGGGTGCCCTGCTCGCCGGGGAAGGCGGCGTCGATGGCCACCTCGTCGGCCTGGGACGCCGCGATCTCCATCACGCCGGAGCCGGTGGACTCCACCGCGACCTCCGTCGCCTCCTCCGGCGACGGCGCGGCCGCCGCCCCGGTGGGCTTGGGCACGTCCGTCTTCGCGTCACGGCCCAGCGCCCGTGGCCGGGCGAACGGCGTCACGGCCCGCGTCGAGCTCTTGGCATGGCACTTGTCCCAGACCACGACGACGTTGTCCGTCGGCACGCCGCGCAGCCATTCGGCGAACTCGTCGTCTATGATGTCCTTCTCCGTGTTGCCCCGCATGACGTCGGCCGGGCAGATCGTCTCATCGAGCCCGTCCGCCTCGTCCGCGTCCAGGTCCCACGCCTGGGACCCGTGACCCGCGAAGAAGAAGTAGACCAGGTCGCCCTGGCGCGCGACCGACGGCAGCCACTCCCGGAACTCGGCCTGGAGCCGGTCCCGCGTGGCGGCCCCGTCCAGCACGAGCTTCACGTTCTCCGGCGCGAAGCCGTACCGGTTGACCAGGACGTCGGCCATGGCCCGGGCGTCGTTGGCCGCGCCCGGCAGGTCTCCGCCGATCTCGTCCCCGAAGTTCATGTAGTCGCTGATGCCCACCACCAGCGCCCATTTCGTCGGCGCGGTGCGCTCCGGCGGCCCGAAGGCCGCGAACAGCGCCACCGCCGCAATGATGACCAGGTGCCTGGATCTCACGGCTATCTCTCCTGTACCAAGAGTTCCTCGCCTTCGGACGCGATGCCCAGCTCCAGCTTCGAGCCGCGGTTCGCCACAGCCTCCCGCTCCCGCTCGATGATGGCCAGCAGCTCCGTGTCGATGCGTTCCGGCGCATGGTGGAAGACGAACAGGCGGCTCACACCAGCGTCTCCCGCCAGCTTGATGGCCTGCGTGAAGGTGCTGTGGCCCCACCCCTCGACGCCGTTCTCGTACTCCTCATCCGTGAACATGGCGTCGTGGAACAGCACGTCCACACCATCCAGGAACGACAGCAGACCCCGGTACCAGTCCTCGCCGCCCACGGGGTACGAGCCCCCGAACAGCTCGTTGTCCGGGATGTAGGCCAGCGCCGCATCACCCGACTGGATCCGGTATCCGTACGTGTGCGCGGGATGGCGGACCCGGATCGCCGAGACCGTCACCACGTCGTCCACCCACGCCTCGCCGTTCAGGTGGTGGAAGCTCAGCTCCGCCGCCAGCGCCTCGAACGGGACCGGGAAGTAGACCGGCCCCATCTGGCCCCGCATCAGGGTCTCGATGTCCAGGTCCGGCGGCTGACGGGCACCGTGCAGCCGGATCTTGGTCTCCGCCGAGTACAACGGCTCGAAGAGCGGGAAGCCCTGGATGTGGTCCCAGTGGAAATGACTCAGGAACAGGTCTGCCTCCGTCGGTCCGGGCTCCGTCAGCAGCCGGCGGCCCAGGATCCTGATCCCGGTGCCGGCGTCGAAGATGAAGCAGCGGTCATCGGCCGAGCGCACCTCGAGACACGAGGTGTTGCCGCCGAACCGGGCGGTGGCCGGGCCCGGGCTCGGGATCGAGCCACGGGTGCCCCAGCACGTGGCACGGAGCAGCGGCAGGCCGGCTTTGCCTTCCTTCGACGTGTCGGCCACTCGCGGCGCCGTGGGATGCACGTTGTCGGACATGAACAGTCGGCGAAGGTTGAACGCGACCGGACTTCGCGGGGAGAGCGCCTGACCAGGAAACTCAAGTTACTAGGAGGTCGCGACCCCGGGCAAGGTTCTTTCTCACCGCGGGCCAATCCCTTTCACCGCGCCCGGCCGCGCCCTAGATTGACTCCGACCCTTCCGGAGCAACGATCGTATGGGAACTTCCGAAACCGAAGCGACGGTCGAAGAGATCGTCGATGTGCTCGGCCGTGTCGCCCTCTTCCAGGGACTGCCGCGCAGCGACCTGGAGCGCATCGCGGACCTGGCCAGGCCGCGCGACCTGGAGCCCGAAGAGCTGCTCTTCCGGGAAGGCGATCCCGGCGACCGTTTCTACATCGTCTTCGACGGCTCCGTCGAGATCCTCAAGGAGCGGCCCATGGGCGACCACGAGCGCCTGGCCGTGCGCCGCCGCGGCGAGGCCTTCGGCGAGATGTCGCTCCTGAACGACGCGCCCCGCTCCGCCTCCGTCAAAGCCCTGGAGCCTACCCGGCTCCTCGCCGTGAGCAAGGAGGACTTCGACGACCTCCTGGGCGGCGAGTCCCTGGCCGTTCGCCTCATGCGCGGCCTGGCCCGCGCCCTGCGCGCCCTGGACGTCCGTTTCGCCAGCCGCGGCACCGACGCCGCCGGCTCCCACGCCCTGGCACAGTTCAGCCGCCTGGTTCACCGCGGGCTCCTGCCCCGGCACGCGCCCGTCGTCGAAGAATGGGAGATCGCGGCCGGCAGCGCCGTGGACGAGGACGCCGTCGGCAGCTCCTACTGGGACGGTTTCGTCGTCCGGGAGGGTACCGCGCTCCTCACCGTCATGGACGTCAAGGGGACCGGCCTGCCCCCGGCCTACCTGCTGGGCATCACCCGCGCCCTGCTCCGGACGCTGGGCGGGGAGGAGGGCGAGTTCGAAGGCCTCCTCTCCCGCCTCAACCACGTCACCCACGACAACCTCTTCGAGGGCGTGGACGAGTGCGTGGAGTGCGGCGTGCTCCGCGTGAGCCCCGAGGGAATCGCCTGGAGCGGCGCCGGCGACCAGCCCGCCATCATCATCCGCAAGGACGGCGAGACCGAGGAGCTCCGAACCCACGGCCCGCCCCTGGCCATCCTGCCCCGCTTCGACTACGGCACCACCGCCGTCGAGCTGGAGCCCGGCGACGTGGTGCTGGCCTTCTCCGAGGCCGACCCGGGCATCATCCGCGGCGCCGTCGACCTCATCAAGAGCAAGGCGGACAGCTCCCTCGACGTCGTTGCCGGCCTCCTGCAGACCGCCCTCATGAAGGCCGCCGACGCCAAGGGCTATCGCCAGGACGTCTCGTTCGTCATGGTCCGGAGACCGTAGCGGCGCGAGTCGGGACGGGGCAGGGCGGCGGTGGACCACCCACGATCCGCCGGTGTACATTGCCCCCGCGCCCGATCACCCACAGCGAACGAACGGATCCCATGATCGACGAAGCCGCCGTCACCGAGGCGCTCCGGACCGTGCAGGACCCGGAGCTGCACCTGGACATCGTGGTCCTGGGCCTGATCTACGACATGGACATCGAAGACGATTACGTCTACGTGAAGATGTCCCTCACCTCGCCCATGTGCCCCGTCGCCGACCAGCTCGTGGAGAACGCCCGCAACGCGGTGCTCGGCGTCGAGGGAGTCGGGTCGGCCGACGTGGAGCTGACCTTCGATCCGCCCTGGTCGCCGGACCGGATGGACCCAATGGTGAGGGCGACCCTCGGGCTCTAGGCTCGCGTTCCGGCGGCGAAATACTCGCCGGGCCTGGACCGAAGGGCGGCCGGTTCGACCTCGAACTCGACTTCGAACTCGACCTCGGGATGCTCATCGAGATCCGAGACACCGCGATCCACGTGAGAACGGAGGGCTCAGGAAGCCCCCTGCTCTTCGTCCACGGCTTCCCTTTCCACGGCGGTATGTGGGACGCCCAGCTCGCGGCGCTGCCCGATGGGTGGCACGCCATCGTCCCGGATCTCCGGGGCTTCGGCCGGTCGCAGCCCGGAGAGCGGGAGGCGTGGACCATGGATCTCTTCGCCGATGACCTCGCCGCCCTGCTGGACGAGCTCGGCCACGGCCGGGTCGTGCTGTGCGGGCTCTCCATGGGCGGGTACGTGAGCTTCGCGTTCTGGCGCCGCCACCGGGACCGGGTGCGGGCCCTCGTCCTCGCCGACACCCGACCCGAGGCGGACGACGACGAGGGCCGGGCCAACCGCCTCGAGGTGGCGGACCGCGTCCTCCGCGACGGGTCCGCCTCCCTGGCGGACGAGCTCACGGCGAAGCTCCTCGCGCCCGTCAGCCTCGGCCGGCCCGCGCTCGTGGAGCGCGTCCGGGCCATGATCGTCGACACGTCCCCCGCGACCATTGCCATGACCCAGCGCGCCATGGCGCAACGGCCCGACTCCCGACCGGACCTCCCGGGGATCGACGTGCCGACCCTCGTCCTGACCGGGTCGGAGGACGAGATGACCGGGCCGGTCACCGCCCGGGCCATGGTCGGCGCCATCCCCCACGCCCTCCTCGAGATCGTTCCCGGCGCCGGACACCTGAGCCCCATGGAGCGGCCGGACGCCTTCAGCGAGCGCCTGGCGGCCTGGCTCCACCGCCTCTGACCCCGGCCGCTTGCCTGTCGCGCCGGCCGTCGTAACAATGGTCTCACCGCCGTCGAGGACGGCGGCGGGCGCATGTTTTTACGCCCGCGTTACCGATGAGCAGAGGCGTGGCCGATCGTTCCTTGCGATCGTCATGTGCGAGGAAGTCCCGGTAGCGCCGAGGTCTGTCGGCGCGGATCGAACACACCGAGGGAGGTTGCACAGAATGAGCACATCGTATGCACCGCGATGGCTTGTCGCCGTCGCATTCGCGCTGCTCGTGCCGGCCGGCCTGGCCGCGCAGGAGACGGGGGCCATCATGGGTCGCGTCACCTCGACGGACGGGCAGCCGCTGGGCAGTGTGTCCATCATCGTGGTCAACGAGCTGACCGGGGCGCAGCGGGGCATGTTCAGCCGGGACGACGGCCGCTACAACATCCCCGGGCTGCGGGCCGGCGCCACGTACCGGATCGAGGCCCGTATCATCGGCTACGGCACGCAGACGGTGGAGGACGTTCGCCTGACGCCGGGCCAGACGCTGACGGTGGACTTCGAGCTGGGGAACGAGGCGGTGGGCCTCGACGCCATCGAGGTCTTCGCCGAGCGGGCCATCGAGCGGCAGACGCCGGTGGCGTACTCCAACGTGGACGGGACGCAGATGCGTCGGGAGCTCGCGTCCCGGGACCTGCCCCTGATCCTGAACACGAAGCCGGGTGTCTACGCCACCGCCCAGGGCGGCGGCGCCGGTGACGCGCGGATCAACGTGCGCGGCTTCAACCAGCGCAACATCGCCGTCATGATCAACGGCGTGCCGGTGAACGACATGGAGAACGGCTGGGTCTACTGGTCCAACTGGGACGGGGTCGGCGACGTCTCCAAGTCGGTCCAGCTCCAGCGCGGCCTCTCGGCGGTGAACCTGGCCACGCCGTCCATCGGCGGCAGCCTGAACATCATCACGGACCCGGCCTCCATGGACCCCGAGCTCCGCCTCAAGCAGGAGTTCGGCAACGACGGCTTCCTCAAGACGACGATCATCGGATCCACCGGCCTCATCGACGACCGCTTCGCCTTCATGGCCGGCGGCGTCCGCAAGGCCGGTGACGGCGTCATCAACGGCACCTGGACGGACGCCTGGGCGTACTACGGCGCCGCCACCTGGATCGTGGACGACCGGAACCGGTTCGACCTCTTCGCCATCGGCGCGCCGCAGCGCCACGGCCAGAACCTGTACCGGCAGAATATCGGGGCGTACAGCCACGAGTTCGCCCGGTCGCTGGACAGCTACGACCCGGCGGCGCTCGACGACTACCCCGAGTCCAGCGACGGCCGGCTCTACAACGAGAACTGGAACACCACGACGATGTCCGACTGGGGCGAGCAGGCCATCGGTGACAAACGGTACAGCCTGTACGACGACGGGTTCATCAACGAGCGGATGAACTTCTACCACAAGCCCCAGGTCAACCTGAACTACTACAGCCAGCTCACGGACGCGCTGCTCTGGTCCACCGTGGCCTACTACTCCGGCGGCCGCGGCGGCGGCACCGGCACCTACGGCAGCCTGGAGTGGGACTACAGCGGCCCGTCCGGCGTCGTCGACTGGGACGCGACCATCGCGGAGAACCAGGCGAACGCGGCCGCCGGCCTGGGCTCCTCGGGCATCCTGCGCTCCAGCCGGAACAACCAGTGGACCATCGGCGCCATCTCGAAGCTGAAGGCGCAGATGGGCGAAGCGCTGACGCTGGAGGCGGGCGTGGACTGGCGCACGGCGGAGATCGAGCACTACCGCGAGGTCTTCGACCTGCTCGGCGGGAGCTACTACGACGACTGCGCCTGGGGCTGCTCCAGCGACTTCTGGGACGAGGCCGGCGGCGAGGGTCAGCGCGGGCTGGGCGACAAGATCGGCTACTTCAACACGAACACCGTGGACTGGTTCGGCGGCCACGTCCAGGGCGAGTACGTCTCGGGCCCGCTCACCGGCTACGGCATGGTCGGCGTCTCGGGCGTGAGGTACACCTTCATCGACCACTTCCGCGACGACGGCACCGGCAACCCCCTCGAGCTGGCGTCCGACTTCGTGCCGGGCATGCAGGCCAAGGGCGGCGCCATGTACAACCTGAGCGACCAGGTCGGCGTCTTCGGCAACGTCGGCTACGTGGCACGGGTGCCCATCTTCGACGATATCATCTCCGACTACTACGGCATCCTGAACGAGGACCCGGTCAACGAGAAGTTCCTCGCCCTGGAGGCCGGGACCGAGATCCGCGGCCGGGAGATCCCGTTCACCGCGAAGCTGAACGGGTACTACACCACCTGGACCGATCGGAACTCCACCCGGCGCTTCCAGGACGAGACCGGCGAGGACATCTTCGTCACGCTGACCGGGCTGGACCAGCGGCACATGGGCATCGAGTTCGAGACCGCCTACCAGCCCACGGAGATGCTGCGGCTCGACGCCGCGGCCTCGTTCGGCAACTGGGTCTTCACCGACGACGTGAGCGGCAGCTTCCGGCCCGAAGGCGCCACCACCAGCATCGAGTACGACCTCTACATCGAGGACCTGAAGGTGGGCGATGCGCCCCAGACGCAGTTCGCGTACGGGTTCACGCTGTTCCCGGTGGAAGGCGCCTACCTGCAGGCCATCGGCAAGACCTTCGCCAGCCACTACGCGGACTTCAATCCGTTCGACCGGGACGACCCGGCGGACCGGACCCAGTCCTGGCGGGCTCCGGGCTACTCGGTCTTCGACGTCCACGCGGGCTACACCCTGCCCCGGTCGCTGACCCAGCAGTTCGAGATCCGGGTCTTCGCCAACCTGTTCAACGCCCTGGACGAGGTGTACGTCCAGGACGCGCTGGACAACTCCCCGTACAACAGCTTCGACGACGACCACGACGCCGACGACGCCGAGGTCTACCTCGGGCTGCCGCGGACGTTCAACATGGGCATCGAC
>CAYQCY010000018.1:0-9285 GCA_964416095.1 uncultured Gemmatimonadaceae bacterium | reverse complement strand
CTGATCCCTCGTAGATCTCCGGCGTGCCCCGCATGACCGTCATGGTCGGCCGGCGGCCGCCCCGGTCGTAGCTCCAGGCGCAGCCCACCTCGCCGGCCCGGTTCACCGCCACGAACTTCTCGCCGGGCATGTAGTCGATGTTCACCGCGCGGTACCGGTCCACGATCATGCGGAGCGCGTCCTCGCACGCCTGCTGCGGCGAGCGGCCCTCGCGCATGCGGCCCACGATGTAGTAGGTCGCGCACGACTTGATCACGTCCTCGCCGCGGCCGGTGGCGCCGGCGGCGCCCACGTCGTTGTCCACGTACAGACCGGCGCCGATGATCGGCGAGTCGCCGACCCGGCCGTTGATCTTCCACGAGAGCCCGCTCGTGGTGGTGATCCCCGACACGTCGCCGTTGGCGTCCACCGCCAGCACGTTCACCGTGCCGTACGTGAATGGCGCGTCGTCCAGGTTGCCCGCGGCGCCGACCTCCTCCTCGCCGCGCAGGTGGTCCGGCGGGCCCCAGTCGTCCCGGTCGCTGTGCTCCTCGCGCCAGCGCAGGAAGATCTCCCGGGTCCGCTCCGTCATCAGGTCCTGCTCCTGGAATCCGAACGACTTGGCGAACTCGAGCGCCGCCGGGCCCACCAGCAGCACGTGGTCCGTCCGCTCCATGACCAGGCGCGCCACCGACGCCGGGTGGATGATGTTCTCCAGCGACGCCACGGCGCCGGCGTTGTACGTCTTGCCGTCCATGAACGAGGCGTCGAGCTGGATCACGCCGTGCTCGTTGGGCAGGCCGCCGTACCCGACGGACGCGTCGTCCGGGTCCTCCTCGATGATGTTGGCGGCGCGCTCCACGGCGTCGGTGGCGGTACCGCCCGCCGACAGGATCTCCCACGCCGCTTCCATGGCCCGCCGGCCCGTTTCGTTGGTGTGGCTCGTCACGATGATGGGCCCGTTGGCCTGCATACGGACCGCGGCCGAGAGCCGGCCAGGCACGAGCCCCGCCGCCCACGCGCCCAGTCCCGCCGCGGCGCCACGCTTGAAGAAGAGCCGCCTGGTGATGTCGTCCAGCATGGTGCAGCCTCCCCTCGAGAGTTCGGTACGACGTCGTCCGGTGGCTGCCGTGCCTGGCAGCCTGTCCGGCAATCTCCGTCTTCGGTGGGCGGGCCGAAAGGGTCAGCCCGTCCGGACGGCCGGCGCCAGGACCAGAAAGGCGGCGTAGCCGAGGGGGATGCGGACGAAGGCGTCGTCCGGGGCCGGCAGGAAGGGGTGGGGCCGGGCGTACCAGCCGGCGAGAAGCGCGCCGTGGAGCAGCAGGTCGATGCCCAGCATGGCCACCCAGGCCAGGAGGGCGTGGTGCGCGCGGCGTCTCATGGCGTCAGCCTCCGGTGAGCTCGTCCCACGGGTTCCGCTCCAGGATCCAGAAGTAGAACGGCACGCCCAGGAGCCCGTGCCAGAGCCCCAGGGGCCAGGTGTTCCCATGATTCAGGTAGAGGGGTGTGAACGCCAGGCCCAGGGCGGTCGTGGCCGCCGCCAGCTCCGCGTCCGGCAGGTGCCACGCCCCGAAGAGCAGCGCCGTCAGGGGCACGGCAAGCCACGGCGAGGACAGGGCGCCCCCGGATCCGGCGAGGTTCCGGGCCACGTAGCCCTGGACCAGCGTCTGCTGGGCCACGCCCCAAACGGGGTAGAGGAGCGCCAGCGGCAGCATGTCGGCGTCCAGCTCCAGCGTACCGCGGTGCGCCGCGACGCCGGCCAGGAGCGCGCCGGCGCCGGCCGCCACCAGCGTGGCGTCCCGGAAGGCGGGGCCCAGATCCCGGCCGGTCAGGCCCAGACGGGCCAGGTGCCCCTCCTCCCGCCGGCCGCGGTGCGCCGTGTAGCCGCCCCACGCCACGACCGCCGCCGGGATGAAGATGGCGTGCCCGTCCAGCGCCTCCGCCGCCGCGTGCCCGGCGCCCGTCAGCGCCACCGCCCCGATCTCCAGCGCCGCCCGGGTCGTCAGGGCCGGCGCCTCCGCCGCGCCGTGCCGCAGGCGCGCCTCGGCTGCGACCGTCCCGGCCGGTGCTCGCCATCGCGTCGGCCGCGGCGTCGGCACCCCGGCGGGCTTGGCCAGGAGCCGGCCCAGCACCGGGTGGGGCCGGAGGCGGTCGCCCGGGCCCTGTGCCCGCACCGTGGCGGCGCCCACCACGACGAGGACGGCCGCCAGGACGGCCGGTGCGAGGGCCCGCCTCAGAGCGCGCCGCCGGACCGGTGCACGACCTGGCACGGGTACTGGAGGAAGTTCCAGAAGGCCTCGCAGCGCCCGCCCAGGCGGTACTCCACGCTGTCCACGGCGGGGAGCTGCAAGACGGTGGCGTTCAGCTCCCCGACGAGCTGACGGCTCCCCGCGGAGGTGGACGCGTCCGGGATGGCCCGGCGCAACGCTTCGTCGAAGTCCACCACGGCGAAGCCGTCCTCCACCGTGGCGTCGTGGAGCAGGCCGGCGGTGCGGTCCGAGAAGAAGCTGGTGAGGCCGGCGTCCCGCTCCGCGGCCGTGGGCCCCTCCAGCAGCTCCATGAGCGTGGCCCGAAGGAGGGCCGCCGGCGCATCCGGCACCTCCCGGACCACCGAGGCCAGCGTGTCGCCCCGGTGGTAGTGGAGCCGGACCTCGCGCCGGGGCGGCCGCGGCCACCGCACGTGCACCGTACGCCGGGTCTCGTTCGTGCCGCGCACGACGACCACGATGGAATCGCCGGCCGGCGCCGGCTCCAGCAGCGTGGTGTCCAGCGTCACCGGGGTCTCCGTGCAGCCGTCGTCCCGCGGATGGCGCGTCCACAGCTCGAAGACGACGGCCGTCTGCGTCCGCACCCGGTCGATCCGCTCCAGCTCGTCGCACGACGACGCGCCGACCACGCCGAGGATCCGGATCTCCAGCGGTGCGCCCGGCGCCACCGTGTCCGGCACCACCACCGTGTCCGCCCGGGCACGGTGCACCCCGTATTCGCGCCCCGGCAGGTCGCAGCCGGCGAGGACGACGAGCAGGGCCACGGCGAGCCGGCGCACCCTCACGAGCCCTCCTCGAACCGCACCGTGGCGTAGACCCGGAGCTGGAGGCGGGCCGTGGCCTCCGACCGGGACCGGCCCGTCATGTAGACACCGGCCGGCTCCCGCCACTGGGCGCCGGTCCGGTAGTCGCCCTGGGTCTCGGTCATCCAGATGTCCCCCGTGCCGCCGCCGATCCGCACGTTGCGCCGGTCCAGATAGGTGACCGTCGGCTCGTACCGGTCGGGCCGGAAGATCTCGGGGCCCCGCTCCCGGCGCCGCAGGTCGCCGCTGTCCCACTCCACGTAGCCGCCGTCCCCGGCCACGCGGCGCCGGCCCACATTCCGCCAGTGGCCCGGCACGCAGAACGTGAAGCTCGGGGTCTCCAGCTCGCGCCAGCTCCCTTCCGGGGCGTCGGGCACCACGACGGGGCAGGGCACGTAGTCGTCGGCGGGCTCCCCGGCCGGCGGCACGCCGGCGCACGCGGCGAGCAGCGCCACGGCGAAGGGAAGCAGGCGGGACGGCGTCGTGCTCATGATGCGCTCCACGGAGGCCGGTCCCCTCCAAGGTACGCCCGCCCGGGCCCGCCGCCCAACCGTGGCGTGGCCGCTCAAGCCACCGACCACGCCAGCAGGAGCTGTCCGGCGAAGTACAGAGGGAGGCCCACCATGCGGTTCACCGCGGCGGGCCGCACGAAGCGCTGGCGGGCCACGAAGATGTCCGAGACGGCGAAGAGGGTCGCCCCGGCGAGGATCGCGGCGGACCCGGTGCCCGCCGCCAGCGCCACCATGACACCGATGGCCGCCAGGTACGCCCGCACCGGAATGCGCAGCCGCTCCGGCAGCGTCCCGCCCTCGATCCAGCGCAGCACGACGACGGCCACGACCGCCATCACGACGGCGCCCGCCAGCGTCCCGTGCAGCGCCACGCCCCGGACCAGGAACGCGGCACCGTAGGCCAGGTGCGCCGCCAGGAAGGCGCCCAGCCCGGCGGCGAACCACCGCCCCGCGCCCTTCCGCGTCAACGCCAGGTCCCCGAGCCAGGACAGCGCCAGCGCCACCAGCACCACGCGGCCGTACACCGTCCCCGTCGCGCCGAGCCGGAGCGCGAAGACGATGTACGCCGTGGCGGCCGCCATCTTCGACAGGGCCGAGGCCACGGGCCGATCCCGTGTCTCCAGCACGGCGGCGGCCAGGCCGGCCGCCAGGCAGAGGGCGGCGAGGAACGTGGTCACGGGACGAATCGCTCGGCGGGGAAGGGTGCCACGGAGAGACCGCTCAGCCCCGGCGCTCGTCCGCCGACGGGCCGTACAGGCCGGGCACCGGGAGGTCCAGCAGACGGAGGTACACCGTGAGCTGGGCCCGGTGATGGATGAGGTGGCTTAGCCCGTAGGTCCGGATCGCCGCCGCCCGCGGCATCTTCGCCAGCACCCGGTCCCCGTGGCGCAGCGTCCACGTCGCCGTGAGCATGGCGTCGTCCATGGCCGCGACGGCGTCCCGCGCCGCCCGGGCGTTGGCGTCGAACCGCTCCAGCACCGACGCCCGGTCCGCATCGCCGCCCAGGTTCGGCGGCGCCTGCGCCAGGTCGAAGTCCGTCGCCTGCACCATCCCCACGATCCAGCTCGGCAGGTTCGCGATGTGCGTGGCCAGCCCGCCCAGCGTGTACGACTTCGCGTGGGGGCGCCAGTCGAAGTGCTCGTCCCGGATCCGCTCCAGCGCCGTGCGCGTCCGGCGCAGCTCGTGGTCCAGGTCGCCCAGGGCGACAGCCGCGACGTCCACCACGCTACTCCAGCACTTCCCGGGCGCGATGGAGCTGGTCCGCCGGCACGAACACCGTCACGCCCAGCGGTGTCGGGCCCGAGATGCCCGGCCCGAAGATCCCCGTCTCGGGACCCTTCACCAGCACCGGGATGCCCGCCGCCTCCAGGCGGCTCACCGCCACGTCCGCCTCCACCTGCGAGCCGAACTCGGCGATGCGCTTCCAGCCGCCTTCCTCTTCCGTCATGTTCGCCTCCCGCGTCGTGGGACGGCGTACGAACCGGACCCCAACGCTGGGACGATGGCCACGGGTTGGTCAAGGGTCCCGTAGCGTTGCAGAACCGGGATCACCCCTGTGCGTGTGCTCTGTGCGTGTGCGGATTCCGTGCACGGATCGCCCCCGATTGCGATTGCGTGTTCCGGATGCGTGCCCGCGGGACCCGGTCCCGGTGGCAATCGCCGTCACCAGAGCCCCGCCGCGACGACCAGCACGAGCGCGCCGGCGCCCACCATCAGCTTCAACCAACTGAACGGCCGGCCCTCGCCTTCACGCAGCGGACGGTTCCAGACCAGCACGACGCCACACAACCCGCCGCCGTAGCCTGTGAAGTTCTCGCGGGCCCGGTACAGCTCGATGCCCTCGACGTTGGAGACCGGGATGTGCGCCACCTCCACCGGGAAGCCGTTCCAGTAGACCACCGGCGTGCACCGCCGGCCGAACCGGTCCTTGAAGGGCCGCTCCCGGCGCAGCACGTCCCGGACCGTGAGCCCTTCCAGCCGTTCCAGCTCCTCCCGGGCCAGGACCCGGCCGCGCCCCGTCCTCCGGGCGATCTCCACCCGCTCGTAGTAGTCCCGCAGGTACGGCACGTCCACCGTGCGCCGTCCCACCACGACGAGGGGGTCCAGGTCGAACGTGCGGCGGCTGAGCCGGAGCTCGACCTCCACCACGTCGCCCGCCTCCACCGCGAGGGGACGCGTCACCACCGGGCGGTAGGCGATGTGCTCCGTGCGCAGCGTGTACCGGCCCGGTGCGGCCACCGGGATGGCGAACGCCCCGGTCGTGTCCGTCACGACGGTCCGGCGCGCCTGGTCCAGGCTGTCCGCCAGGGTCACGGCCACCCCCGCCACCACGCTGTCCCCCTCCACGTCCACCACCCGGCCGACCACGCCCTGGCCCGAGAGGGGCAAGGCGGAGAACGACGCGGCGGCTACGACGGAGCCGTGGGCCGCCCACCGGAGCGTGGCTTCATGCCGGCAGGTCATCGTCCTCTCCGGACCGCCGGCGGAACGCGCGTCGGGTGGCCACGAGGGGAACGCCCACGAGAAGCACGGCGGCGGCGTTGAAGAGCACCTCCTGGTGCACCCCGAAATGCCACGAGAAGCCGGAGTCGATGAAGACCCACGTCCCCAGGCTCAGCAGGAAGCAGCGCTGCGCCCAGCGCTCCCGCCGCCCGAACGGGCCGTGGGCGATCCACGTCAGGGCCACGCCCCACCCGGCGATGGACGACCCGAGCACGGCGAAGATCCAGCGGTAGAGCGCATCCGCGCCCGCCGGGCGACCCGCCGGCCAGAAGGCCTCGTCCACGTGGCCCAGGTACGACTCGAACAGCCACGTGCCGGACCCCAGCGCCATGAGGAGCCCGAACAGGACCGTCGCTCCACTCACCACGACCAGCCAGCGCTGCCAGAAGCGGAACCTCGATCGACGCTGCATGGGAGCCCTCCCGTTCAGGTTCGTTTCGTTCAGAACGTCTTCGACACCCCGACCCGCCAGCCGCCGCCTCGCCAGTCCGCCTCGCGCAGCACCAGGTCCACCGCATCGCCCGTGGCCAGGAAGGCCGTGTCGAAGCCGTCCTCCGCCACGCGTCGTCCGTAGCGCGCCTCCACGGTGAGGGACAGGTCCGTGGTCAGCCGGTACCGACCCCGGAACGCCGCCTCGTAGCCCCAGCCGTCGACGCCCTGCACGAAGCTGCGCGGCTGGGCCAGGTCCGTCCGCAGGTTCCACGTCCCCTCCGCCTCGTACCGGCTGTCCAGCCCCTCCAGCGTGCCCGGCGCCTCGCCCTCGATCCTGCCGATGGTCACCAGCGGGGCGGGGTCGACCGACCAGACGGCGGGACCTTCCGGAGCTTCCTCCCGGGAGGCCCCCGAGCAGGA
Source organism: uncultured Gemmatimonadaceae bacterium (assembly GCA_964416095.1). Lineage (GTDB taxonomy): Bacteria > Gemmatimonadota > Gemmatimonadetes > Longimicrobiales > RSA9 > CAYQCY01. The sequence goes on along the minus strand of CAYQCY010000018.1, from coordinate 2,370 downwards.
GGCGAGGGCTACGGCGAAGAGCACGGCCACGAGGAGCAGCACGAGCCCGGACAGCGCCAACGGAAGGAGCCAGGGTCCAGGCGGCCGTGACAGGCCCTTCGGGTAGCGCCCGGTCACCTTCACCGAGCCATCGGGACGCGGCGGCTCCAAACTCAGATCACCACGTCCGTCGTGAACGGCTCTTCGACCGGCCAGTCGGCGTCTTCCCAGCGGTGCACGATCCTCACGCGCCACAGGCCGTGATCCAGGTCCTGGATCGTGGCCCTGTACCCCAGGGCACCGATGGCGTCCTGAGGGCACCCGTCTTCGTCCCGGCCGATGACCTCGAGGGTGAGCTCGTCGCCGCCGACGTGGACCGCGGCATGTACCTCGTAGGGGAGACACGGCGTCCGGATGGTGCCCTCGATCTCCAGCCAGTCGATCTGCCGGACCTCGGCGTCGTATTCGAAGGTCTGGTCGCGGAAGAACTCGAAGTGGACCAGCTCGGGCCCGGTCGTGTCGTCGGCGCACGCGACGGCCAGAAGGAGCAGCGGGATCGGCGTCAACTTGAGCATGATACCCCCGGCGGTTTCACGACCCCCGTCCCATCAACGTTCCGCACACACGACGCACGACACTCCGCGTCATCATACGTAGTACGCGGCCACCTTCGCCCGGAGCGCTTCCCGGGCCCCTTCCCGGACCCGGCCCGCGGCCGGCAGATGCTCGGGCAGCGACCAGAGGTGCGCCATCTCGAGCTGGCCGTCCTTGTCGCCGACGCCGTCCAGGTCGTCACGGGCGACCCGGGGCGCGTACCACTTCGGGTTGCCGCGGGCGTCGTTGAGCGGTGCGGCCAGCAGCGCGCCGTCGGGCAGCGCGCCCAGGACGATCCACGGCCGGTCGCCATCGTAGAGCGTCAGGTACGGGGTCGGGACGCCGGGGCCGACCAGCGGCCCGGGCCAGACCACGGACCAGGCCCGGTCGCCGTCGAACAGGCAACGGGCGATCCGGGACCGGGGCGACGCCGTCCTGCCCAGCGACCCCACGACCATCCGTTCGTCGATGGCGCCCACCCAGGTCGGCTCGCCGGCGTCGTCCGTGGCCGCGGCAAGGGTCAGCCGGCTCGCCGGCGCGCTCAACGCACCGCCGTGGACCGCGATCACCACCTCGGCGGCGGGCGACGGGAAGCGGAGCTTGCCCAGCGCGACGTCGTCCAGCATGACCAGTCGGCCGGCAGGCAGTTGCGCCATGGGTCGCTCAACGTGTACGTGGCGAGTCCGGAACGTCACCGACCGCACGCCCCGCGATGAACACCCGGGCTCCCTGCCACGCGAGAGCGCGCGCGACCGCCACACCGATCCCTGCCGGGTTGTTGGCGCCGGTCATCAGGGCCGTTCTCGCCGAGTGATCTTTGCCGGATCAGGGCTCCCGGGCGACTGCCTCAACCGTGTCTCGCGTTTCTGAGCTGAACCCCTGCAGCTCTTCATCGGTAACGATGCCAAGTCGGCGCATCGCGACTAACTGCATCACGGCTTTCGAGCGGCTGTGGCCGTCGAAGGCCGCGGCCAATTCCCTGTCCCGCTCTTCCATCAGACGGAACAACTTCAGATAGCGTTCATGGGCACTCGGCTCCCGATCCTGGACGAGCTCTTCGCACTCGTGCAGGACCCTTTCGCAGAACCGCTCGAGTGCGATCGCCTTCACATCCTTGAACCTCTTCCAGTCACGTTCCGGAACGCTCATCTCGCACCAGCCGTCAATACCCCGAGATCTCTTCCGCATCCCCGCCCGCCCAATGGCAGCTAACGTTGCCAGGCTGGCGACCCGGCCTCCAATCCTTGAATGGGTCCGGGTCCCTCGCCGAGCAAGGGTGTTCCAAACGGGGCGAGCTCCCGACAGCCGGGTACACCGGAGCTCGCGAAACGAGCGAAGGTGCCAGCCAAATGTCAACCACCGTGTTCTGCCGGCCCATCGGGGCCTTCAACCTCGACTTTTCCACCGCTTCGGATCTCGACGAGAATGGAAGACCGAAAGAACGACGATCTCCTCATCTGAGCTCTTGAAAAGGATGGCGTACGGGAAGCGACGGATCACTGCCCTCCGTACCTCTCCATGAACCAGGGGGAACTGACGCGGATTCCTTCGAATCGATGAGAACGCTGCGTGCACCACTCGAACGAATTCGGTGCCCAACCCGCGGGATCGCGCGGCTTACCATGCCGCAGCCTCGTCGAGCTCGGCTTCGGCCTCGGGACGACGATCAAGCTCCGCCTTTTGGGTCTCAGTCAGAGGAAGCGTTTCCGGATCCGCTGCGATACTGTCTCACAGGTCCTCCACCAACTGGATCCGCTCGGCGACCGAGAGCTTCAGAAGTTCCTGGATCGGTATGCT
>CAYQCY010000017.1:24510-39921 GCA_964416095.1 uncultured Gemmatimonadaceae bacterium | reverse complement strand
GCGAGGCATGCGCATCGAGGGGATCCTCGCCGCGCTGCGAGCAGCACCAACGGCAACCCGCCCCACTTGCATCAGCGAGGAACGTTTTAGGCATCCCCCAATCCGCACCAAACCACTGTTTCAACATTGACCGTGAGATTCGCTGGGCCGTGAGCAATCGATCAATAGAGGCACGCACCATTTGATGTGCTGCGCAAAGACCATTGCGGCGAAATTCGACACAAGCCCAAGTTGTGTCATGCACATTCCGCTGAATTCGTTTTGCCGACGCGTCATTGCATGCTCCGCATCGTTCGGCCTTGCTCTGTCGTTGGGGAATTCTGTCTTAGGAGCTCAGAGCATCTCGGGCAGGACAATAGACGCGGCAAGCTCGGACGCGGTTCCAGCGGCGGCGGTGCTGCTGGTCGGCACGCCGCACCACGCCTTCACGGACAGCGCGGGATTCTTCGCGCTGGAGGGTGTGCGCCCCGGGCGCTACGAGCTGCTGGTGCAGCATCCCGGCTACCACACGGTGCGCCGGACGGTGGACGTGGGGGCGCGTGGGGCGACGGGGCTGGAGATCCCGCTGGCGGTGCGGGTCATCTCCCTGGCGCCGATCCGGGCGGAGGTGATCTCGCCGCTGGAGCGGTGGCGGCGGTCGCGGGGCACGGCGCACCACGTGTTCGTGACGCGGGAGGAGGTGGAGGAGTACATCGATCGGGGCGCACAGCACGTGGGCGATGCGCTGCGCTACCATGCGCCCACGGCGGTGCACACCCTCGAGAAGGGCCTCCATCAGTCGCGCATCGGTCCGACGGTCTGCATCGTGTCGACCCGGGCGGCGACGCGCCGCTCCGTGATCAACCCACCCGGGTGCGCAGCGGTATTCGTAGACGGGCTGAAGATCACAATGTCGAAAACGTACATCTACGACCTGCCCCTGCGCGACATCGAGCACATCGAGTTCCTGCCGCCGATGGATGCCTTGACGCGCTTCGGCCACGCCGGCGAGGACGGGGCCGTCCTCATCACCACCCGCCGGGGGACGGCCGTCACTGCCCGGCTGCTCGGCCCGGCGCAGCCGATGCCGACATTGCCGCCGGATGTGCAACGTCACCGGGAATACCTGGCCGCGGGCGCGACGGTGGGCTTCCTCGGCGCTTTCGGCATCGGTTATGCCCACGGCATCTTCCGGAACGACGCCATGTTCTGCCAGTCGGACTGTGCGTCAGACGTACTGCAGATGGTCGGTGCCGTCGCCCTGGGCCTGGGAATGGGAGAGGTGCTGTACCGGCTCAGGTCTGAGAGGTAAACCACCCCGAGACCGTCGTTCAAGGACTTCCCGGCTTTGCCCTCGTCGCGTCCAGGAAGTCCGTGAACACCGCGATGATCCGGTGCAGGCCCTCTGCGCCCCCGCCCAACACGGCACCGGTGATGCCGCTCGTCGACGCCCGAGGCCTTCTCCACATCCAGGCTGCTGCCAGAGACGACGCCTGCCGGCGAGCCTACGTCGTTCACGGCGTCGGCGGCGGCGTTCCCGGCGGTGGACGCGGGCCGGGTCCGCAGCTATGGTCAGCTCGTCCGCCGGGCACTCCTGGAACCACGGTGATGCACGCCATGCCACATGCTACGCCGATACGACCCGCAGTGCGCCGCGCTCTCCGGTGTCTGCTCGGGTGCGCGGTCGTCCTCGCGATCCTCGCCCGCCCGAGCCCGACCGCGGCGCAGGCCTTCGAGACGATCTTCTACATGACGGAGAGCGACGCCTCCTGGACCAGCTTCGAGGCCCACGTCGAGCAGATCGACGTGGTGGCGCCCCAGGTCTTCGCCGCCCTCCCCGACGGCCGGGTGGAGGGCCGGGTCGATCCCGCGGTGCTCCGCCTGGCGGCCGAGCACGGCGTCCGCGTCATGCCCCTCATCCACAACCGGGGCTTCGTCGAGGACGACATCCACGCCCTCCTCCACGATCTGGACGCCCGCGCCCGCGTCGTGGCCACCATGGTGGAGCTCGGGCGCCGCGACGGGTTCTGGGGCTGGCAGTTCGACTTCGAGCACATCGCGGTCACCGACCGGGACAGCCTCACCGCCTTCTACCGGCAGACCGCCACCGCCCTGCACGACGCCGGCATGATCCTCTCCATCGCCGTGGTCCCCTCCTCCGGCCGTGTCGGCAGCACGCCCTGGCACCGCTACATGCACGACCACTGGCACGGCGCCTTCGACCTGAGGGCGCTGGCGGAGATCGGCGACTTCATCTCCCTCATGACCTACCTCCAGCACAACGCCGGCACTCCCCCGGGTCCCGTCGCCGGCCTGCCCTGGATGCGCGCGACCCTGGAGCACACCCTGGACGCCGGCGTCCCGCCCGAGCGCATCTCCCTCGGCCTGCCCTCCTACTCCGCGTACTGGGCACCGGGCTACGACACCACCCGCACCGGGACCGAAGGGTTCCGCCCCGTCCACCGCGGGGTCCATCACGACGAGGCCGTCGCCATGCTCCACCGCCACGACGCCACCCTGCAATGGCTTCCCCGCCAGGGCACCTCCATGGCCTTCTGGGAACACGAGGGCGTCTTCCACTACCTCTTCCTCGAAGACGCGCGCGCCTTCCGCGCCAAGCTCGCGCTCTTCGAGGACTACCCCGGCCTCCGCGGCATCTCCGTCTGGGTCCTCGGCGCCGAGGACGAAGGCGTGTGGCGAGCCGAGGAGGATTGGACGAGATAGATGGGGCGAGGTGTGAATGGCGAGGAGGATGAACCGAGAGGGTACGGCGAGGAGGGGACGGCGAGGAGGATACAACGAGGAGGATACAACGAGGAGGATACGGCGAGGTGGGGACGGGCAGGGGAACACGGATCCCGTCGTCCTCCTGGCGAGCTGGCCCGCCCACCGGGCCGCACGCCTCGACCCCGTCCACGTGCTCAACACCGACTGAGGTGACCTGCGCCCGAGCGGCGAGGCGGAACGGAAGGCCATCCCACCGCCCCGCCCCCTCGCTTCATCCCCTCGGGGCATCCCCTCGCTTCATCCCCTCGGGGCATCCCCTCGCGGTATCCTCCTCGGGGCATCCCCCTCGCGGTATCCTCCTCGCAGCACCCCCTCGCCTCACCCTCCTCGCAGTTCACACCTCGCAGCCTCTATCTCGCCTCATCCTCCTCGCCTAACCGCCTCCGGGTTTGCGGATGATCCCGTGGTGCGCCTTGCCGTCCATGACGACATCGATGGGCTTGCGAAACCGGATGTGGCGGACGCAGCCCTGCTCCTCCCTGGCGTCCTGGTCCCGCAGCCAGGACCAGGCCACGAAGCCCTCGCCGCCGTCCTCGTTGACGGTGAAGTAGCCGATGTTGCAGGAGGCGAGGTTCTGGAAGAAGTGAGTGCCCTGGGACGGCGTGACCTTGAAGTCCTTGAAGCCGGTCTCGACGATGGCGCGGACGCCGTAGATGTCCTCCCAGGCCACGGGGATGCCGAGCTGGGGGTGGTTGGAGCCCCAGCGGCCGACGCCGATGAGGACGTAGGGCAGGCCGGCGGAGACGAGCTCGGCGTTGAAGCGTTTGACGGCGGCGGCGGTCTCCCGGCTGTTGGCCCGGTCGAAGCACTGTTTGTCGACGACGACCAGGTCGCGGATGTTCTCGAGGCGTCCGTTCCCGAGCACCCAGGGGCTCTCGCAGATGAGGCTGTCCGGCTCGGCGGCCTCGATCTGGAGCTCCTCCACCTCGCGGCTGGGGGCCAGGGGTCGCAGCTGGAGGAAGCCGAACTCCTTGGGCTCGCCGGGCTTGGCGGACAGGCTGACGGCGAACTCGATCTCCACGGGCGAGCTGGTGCCGGCGGAGCCGATGTCCATGAGCTCGGCGGTGATCTCGGCGAGGGGAAAGACCTCGTGCTTGAGGATGGGCGCGAAGCTGACGAGCCGGACGCCGTCACGGGAGATGCCGTCGTAGATGGCGTTGTTCTCCGCCGAGTAGGTGGAGCCCAGGGCGGTGAGCACGCCGTGTTCCTCGGCATCTTCCAGCTTGCAGCGCGCGAGCTGGCCCTCCGTTTCCCAGTCATCGGGCGCGACGCCGCTGCCGCTGAGCTCGAGGGCCCAGAACTCGCGTTGCGCGGTGCGCAGCGCGTCGTCCACGCTGGAGAATTCGACGATGTGGCGGGGGTACGCCGGTGAGAAGCGCAGGCAGGGCTCACCTTCCACCACGGTCTTGCCGAGGCCCAACGCCACGGCGACGATCCCGTCCTCCGAGGTCAGCGGGGGTGTCGGATAGAAGTTGTGGGACCGCGCGACGCCGGCGAAGTCGGGATAGAAGAAGCGGTCGTGGCGGGAGCCCACCAGCTTTTGAATCACGACCGCCATCTGCTCCTCTTCGAGCCGGTACGGCGTGGCGCGCAGGAACGCCTTGGAGTGCTGGGAGAAGGTGGACGCGTAGACCCGCTTGATGGCCTTGATGAGCTGCTCGAGGCGGGTGTTGGGGTCCGGGTGGTCGTTCGGCAGCATCCAGGTCTCGAAGATCCCGGCGAACGGTTGATTCGGCGAGTCCTCCAGCAGGCTGGACGAGCGGACGGCCAGAGGAAAGCGCATCATCTGGAGGAACTGGCCGAGGGAGCGGCGTGCGTACTCGGGGAAGTTCGCGGCGAGGAAGAGGCGGCGGACCTCGTCGTCGTCGTCGGACCGGAGCGCGACATCGCGCAGCCGGTTCGTGTCCAGGAACTCGTTGAAGACGTCGGTCCCGAGCACGACGGCCGGCGGCACCGTGATGCGGACGTCGGGGTACAGGTCCGGAATTCGCGAGTAGTCGAGCAGCCGGATGGCGAAAGCGAGGCCCCGGGCCTTCCCGCCGAGGGAACCGCCACCGATGCGGGCGAGGCCGTTGGTCGGATCGAAGGTGTCCGGGTCGAAGTCGGCGACGGTGCTCCGGTTCCGCTCGCGGCGGTAGCTTTCGATGGAGCGGCGCAGGTCGCTGCGAAGCTGTTCGAGGGTGTCGAAGTCGGAGACGTGCCAGCGGCGCAGCTTCGTCGCCAGCTCGAACTCGGCCCGGGCCCGGAGCCAGCTCGAGAAGTGGTCCCGGGCGCCGTGGTAGTCCAGGCTCTCGGCCGGCACCGTCTCGAGCTTGGCCACGAGCGTCTTCAGGTCGTGGGCCCGATCGATCTCGGTCCCGTCCGGGGTCCGGAAGACGAAGTCGCCGAAGAAGAACTGCTCGGTGAGAACCTGACGAAGCTGGTTCAGCATCACCGGCGAGCCCTTGAGCAGGAAGCTCGCGTCCATCTGCTCGGCCAGGCGCTCGTTCTCCGGGTGGCTGGACTGGAGGGAGATGGCCACGTGGGGGCTGACCTCGCGCATCCTGCGGGCCAGATCGATCCCCGCCGTCTCCGAGAGCTCTCCGTCTCTGGGGAACTCGATGTCGGAGATGACGCCGAGGACGTCGTCCTGATATCGGGTGAAGCAGTCCCAGGCCTCTTCGAAGCTGGTGGCCAGCAGGATCTTCGGCCTGGCCCGCATCCGGAGCAGCTTCTGGGACAGGTTCAATCCCTCGGTGGTCACCTGCTGGGAGTGCTTCATCACCTCGGCGTAGATGACCGGCAGGAACGAGGAGTAGTAGCGGACGTTGTCCTCGACCACGATGAACACCGGCACGCCGGCCTTCACGTCGTGCTCGGCGTTCGTCTTGTCCTCGAAGTACTTGACGATGGCCAGGAGGATGCGGACGTCGCCCTGCCAGAGGAACGCCCGGTCGATCTCCGAGGTGTCGTTCTGGGCGATGTACTCGGTGAGCTCCCGATGGTCGTAGGCCAGCAGCGCCACGGGCAGCTCGCATCCCTGGTCCCGCAGCCTGCGGACCAGGGTGACCGCGTCCATGTCCCCGACGTGGAGCCCGGTGATGATGAGGTCGAAGCGATCTTTCTCGGCGGCGAGCTCCAGCGCCTCCTCGCCGCTCGCCACGTGGGTCAGGCGCGGCGCCGAGCTGAGGTTCAGGTCGAGGAACTTCGTGATGATCAGCTCATTGAGCTGGCCATCCTCGGCCATGATGAAAGACTCGTAGAGGCTCGAGACGAAGAGCACGTTCCGCACCTGGAACCGCATGAGCTCCGGGAACGCGCCTGCGCCACTGCCGTGCCATTCGTTCTGGTCGAAGGCGGACTGGAGGTCGATGTTGACCATGACCTGAAAGACGGGGGTCCCGACCCGTGCGGGACGCCGGGCGCGCCCCGCACGGGTGGGCCTTGGGCGTACCTACACCGCGCCCTGGTCCAGCATCGCGTCGGCGACCTTGAGGAAGCCGGCGATGTTGGCGCCGTGCACGTAGTTGCCCGGCGCGCCGAACCGCTCGGCGGCCGCCAGGCAGGTTCCGTGGATGTTCTTCATGATGAGGCGGAGCCTGTTGTCCACCTCTTCCCGGGTCCAGCTGTAGCGCATGCTGTTCTGCGCCATCTCGAGCCCGGACACGGCCACGCCACCGGCGTTGGCGGCTTTGCCGAGCCCGTACAGGATGCCCTCGTCCAGGAACAGCTTCACACCATCCGGCACGGTGGGCATGTTGGCGCCCTCGGACACCACGTAGACGCCGTTGTCCAGGAGGTTCTGGGCGTCCTTCTCGTTGATCTCGTTCTGCGTGGCGCTGGGGAACGCACAGTCGGCCTTGTGGTCCCACAGCGGGTTGTGGTCGGCGTTGGCATCGGCCTCCGTGTAGACGGCCTCCGGGTACTTCTCCGCGTACTCCTTGATCCGACCACGACGCTTGTTCTTCAGATCCATGACGAAATCCAGCTTCTCACGCGTGATGCCGGACTCGTCGTAGATGTAGCCACTCGAGTCGGACAGGGTGACGGGCTTGCCGCCCAGCTCCAGCAGCTTCTCCGTGGCGTGCTGGGCCACATTGCCGCTGCCGGAGACCAGGCAGACCTTGTCCTCCAGCGTCTCGTCGCGGGTCGCGAGCATCTCGGCGGCGAAGTAGACGGCGCCGTAGCCGGTGGCCTCGGGCCGGATCAGGGAACCGCCCCAGTTCAGGCCCTTCCCCGTCAGGACACCCGTGAACTCGTTGGCGATCCGCTTGTACTGGCCGAACAGGAAGCCGACTTCCCGCGCTCCTACCCCGATGTCGCCGGCGGGCACGTCGGTGTCCGGTCCGATGTGGCGGTACAGCTCGGTCATGAAGCTCTGGCAGAACCGCATGACCTCGTTGTCGCTCTTGCCCTTCGGATCGAAGTCGGAGCCGCCCTTGCCGCCGCCCATGGGCAGCGTCGTGAGAGCGTTCTTGAAGACCTGTTCGAAGGCCAGGAACTTGAGGATCCCCAGGTTCACGGACGGGTGGAAGCGCAACCCGCCCTTGTACGGGCCGATGGCGCTGTTCATCTCGACCCGGAGCCCCCGGTTGATCTGAACGTTGCCCTGGTCGTCGATCCAGGGGATGCGGAACAGGATGACCCGCTCCGGCTCGATGATCCGCTCCAGGACCTTGCCGGACCGGTACTCCGGGTGCCGCTCCAGCAGCAGCTCGATGGACTCGGCCACCTCCAGCACGGCCTGATGGAATTCGGGTTCCGCCGGGTTCTTGGCTCTCACGTCCGCCATCAGACCCGACACGTAGTCGCTCATCTCGCTCTCCCTCCGGGGAAGCGCCCCTCGTGGCGTGTTCGGTGATCGATACGAGAAAGCGCCGCAAGGACTGGACCGAGGGAGTTCGTGGCGCTCACCGAAGGCGATACGCGCTGAGCCGCCCCGACCATCGTGGGCGGCCCGATGCATGATTGCCCCGGCCCCCGTCTCGGGAGGCCATCACGTGAGGCGCGTCGCATGAACTCGCGTCGATCGTTCCGATCTCTGCGGCGCCGGGGGACGGCCACAGCGGCCGCCTCTCCCCGACAAGTGACTGTATTGTCGCGGGGCGGCCTCCGTCCCGCAAGGCTCCCCGTGGGGACCATGGATCCAGCGTGGTCTGCGGCCGCATCTTGCGCCCGTTGCGGGCGTCGGGCAACATCCCGGTACGCTCACCGTGAAGACGGCGCCGGGACGCGGCGACGGGAGACCGCATACGGCGCGTGACAAGGAGACGCCACCATGCTACGCCTCTGGACAGGGACGCTGGCATTCGCCCTCGTGATGGGCCTCGGGCCGGCCGGCTGCGCGAGGGCGCCGGCGGTCGAGCCCGCGCCACATGTCGTGGAGACCGGGCCGGCGGCGACGGGTCTGGTCCCGTCGGACGCCGCCCTGGCGGCCGCGGAGACGGCGGAGCTCACCGGCACCGAGCTCGGCACCATGTGGACGTTCGAGAACCCGCCCGTCGACTACTGGCGGGAACGATACGGGTTCGAGGCCACGCCCGAGTGGCTGGACCACGTGCGTCTCTCCTCGGTCCGCTACGCCACCTTCTGCTCGGCTTCGTTCGTCTCGCCGAACGGCCTGGTCATGACGAACCACCACTGCGCCCGGAGCTGCGTGAACGCGGTGTCCACCGAGGAGGTGGACTACGTGGAGCAGGGCTTCTACGCCGGGACGCAGGCGGACGAGCAGGTCTGTCCCGGCATATTCCTGGACCAGCTCACCGCCATCGAGGACGTGACGGACCGGGTTCGGGGAGCGGCGCCGGAGGGCGGAACGCCCCGGCAGGTCGCCGATGCCATGGACGCGGAGCAGGCCGCCATCGAGGAGGAGTGCCGCGAGGCCGGGGACGACATCGTCTGCCAGGTCGTGTCGCTCTTCCACGGCGGCCAGTACCAGCTCTATACCTACCGGCGCTACGCCCCGGTCAAGCTCGTGTTCGCGCCGGAGCTGCAGGCGGGCTTCTACGGCGGCGACCCGGACAACTTCACGTACCCCCGGTGGGCGCTGGACGTCTCGTTCGTGCGTGCCTACGGGCCTGATGGCGCGCCGGTCGAAACACCGGACCATTTCGGCTGGGACGAGGACGGGGCCGACGAGGGCGAGCTGGTGTTCGTCACCGGGAACCCCGGCTCCACGAACCGCCAGGCCACGGTGGCACAGCTTCTGTACGAACAGCAGGCCCGCCACCCCTTCGTCGTGGATCGCTTCGCGGCGCTGCGCGCCTACCTCCTGGAGGTGGCGGGACGAGGGCCCGAGGCGGAACGCGCGGTTCGCGGACAGCTGTTCGGCGTGGAGAACACGCTGAAGCTGTACCGCGGCCAGCTCGAGGGGCTCAGGGACCCGGAGCTCATGGGCCGGAAGATCCGGTGGGAGCGACACTTCCGGGATCAGGTCATGGCCGACCCGTCCCTGCGTCAGCAGTACGGCACGGTGTGGGATTCCATCGCCGCCATCGCCGCGGAGCGCGCCGACCACTACGCGGCGTACAACCTGGCCAACCCGGGCGTCCTGCCGGTGCCACATCTGCAGATCGCCCGGGCCATGGTCGCCTACGGTCGCCAGCTCGCCATGCCCGAGACGGAGCGGGATTCGGCGTACCGGGGAGAGGCGCTGCAAGAGACGCGCACGACGCTGGCGGAGAGACCGCTGCCCGCACCCCGGGATGTACGGTCCCTGCTCCGCTCCCGACTCCGGTTGATCCAGGACTGGCTGGAGGAGGGGCACCCGCTGCATGAGGTGCTGGAAGGATCGGCCTCGGCCCAGGACGCGGCCTACACGCTGCTGTCCGACACACAGCTCGGCGATTCGACGTTCCGGGCGCGGATGCTGGACGGCGGCCTCGAGGCCATGAGGGCCTCGGGCGACCCGTTGCTGGCGGCCGCCCTGGTCATGGACAGCGTGTACCGTGCGCTGGACGCGCGCTGGGACGAGCTGAACGCCGCCGGGACCGTGCAGGAGGAACGACTGGCCGACGCCCTCTTCGCCGTGTTCGGCACGGACCTGCCGCCGGACGCCACCTTTACGCTGCGGATCACGGACGGCCTGGTGGAGCGGTACCCGTACAACGGGACCTACGCCGCGCCCTTTACGACGTTCCACGGCCTCTACGACCGGGCGGCGGCGTTCGAGCAGGAGATGCCGTGGACGCTGCCCGCGACGTTCGTCGAGCGTAAGGACGCCCTCGAGCTCACCGCCCGGCTGAACTTCGTGAGCACGAACGACATCACGGGCGGGAACAGCGGCAGCCCCATGATCAGCGCCGACGCGGAGGTGGTCGGCATCGTCTTCGACGGCAACATCGAGCAACTCCCCAACGAGTTCCTGTTCCGCGACGAGGCGGGCCGCACCGTGGCCGTCTCGTCGGAAGGGATCCTGGAAGCGCTCCGGACCGTCTACCAGGCGGAGCGGCTGGTGGCGGAGCTCGTCGGGGGCGCCCGGCCCTGACCCTGACGCGATGCTGACGGCCTACCGCCTACCGCCTGTCGCCGTCCGCCTACCGCCTGGTCATGGCGAGCTCGTCGAACCAGAAGTCCTGGTTCGGCACGTAGATGTCCAGGTCCACGACGGCGCCGGTCCGGTCCAGGTCGAAGGTGGCCGTGCCCTTGCCGAACCACGCGAAGTCGTTCCGCCACTCCACGAGGAAGGTGTCGTGGTGGAGGTGGGACAGGTTCGCCACCAGGTCCGGGTTCGGCAGCAGCCGCAGCACCAGGTGCCCGTCCTCGAGGGAGACGGTCCCGTCACCGTACATGGGTCCGCCGTAGGTGCCGGTGTAAGCCTCGAGATCGAGGGACGGGCTCGTCCCGGTGGCCTTCGGGGCGACGGCGTCGTGCCGGCGCTGGAGCTCCCGTTCCTGGCCCCGGCGCCAGCGTTCCAGCAGCTCGTCGCTCCAGTCCCGGTCGCCGCCCAGGTAGGCGTCCAGGATCACGTACGACAGGGCCGTGGCGACCCCGGTCATGCTGTTCGTCAGGATGACCATGCCGAGCCGCTCCTCGGGCACGAGCGCCACGCGGGAGAACATGCCGTCGTACCCGCCGCCGTGGCTGGTCACCTTCCGGCCCCGGTAGTCCATGAGGCCCCAGCCCAGGCCGTAGCCCCGGAAATGGGTGGAAGGGTAGAGGGCCCGGCTACCGGCGGAGACGGCCTGGGGCGTGTGGACCGTCCACATCGTCTCGGACGCGTCCTCGCTGAAGTAGCGCCGCCCGTCCACCTCGCCGCGGCCGAGCTGGAGGCGCAGCCACTTCGCCATGTCCGACACACTCGAGATGATGCCGCCGGCCGCGGCCATGGCGTCCCAGTTGTACCAGTCGTAGGTCCGCAGCTCGCCGTGCCAGCCGATGCCGTGGGGCATGGCCACATTGCCCATGCGGGCCAGCGCCGTCGTGGAGGTGACGGTCCGGCCCATGCCCAGGGGCTCCAGGATGCGGCGGGTGACGAAGGCGTCCCAGCGCTCGCCGGTCACCGCCCGGAGGATCTCGCCGGCGGCGATGAACATGAGGTTCGAGTAGCCGAACGACGCCCGGAACGGGCCGGCCGGCTCCAGGTGACGGGCGCGCCGCACCACCTCCTCGGCGCTGTAGCCCGTCCCGTACCAGAGCAGGTCGCCGCTGTATGTGCCGAGCCCACCCCGATGGCAGAGCAGGTCCCGGACGAGCATGGCATCGCTCACGTACGGATCGTACAGATCGAACCAGGGAAGGTGCTCCCGGACGGGATCGTCCCAGGATAGCTCGCCCTCGTCCACGAGCATGGCGAGGGACGCGACGGTGAAGGCCTTCGAGTTGGAGGCGATGGCGAACAGGGTATGCTCGTCCACCGCGCCGCCGTCGTGCATGTCCCGCACGCCGTACCCCTTCGCCAGCACGACCTCGCCGTCCTTCACGATGGCCACCGCCAGGCCGGGAACGCTCCAGTCCTGGCGGGCCTGCTCGATGTCCCGGTCCAGGCGGGCCAGGTCGACGTCCTGGGCGTGCGCCTGGCCGGCGAAGACGACGGCGAATACGAGCCAGGCCACGCCGGCGAGCCGGGCACCTGACAGACGGAAGCGGCGCATGAGTCCCTCTCCTGTTCGGTTCCGGGGTGTCGCGTGGGAATCTGAGGCAGGACCCCACCACGAAGCCACCCCCAGTCCCCCAGTCTCCCAGTCCCCCACTCCCCCGGTCCCCCGGTCCGCCGTTCTCCCGGTTCCTGTCCGGCCCGGGAGGGAAGCCGCCGACGCCCCGTGCAAACCCGACCCGTTTGCGCTACCATGGTCCGAGCCACACGTGCCAAGTGGGACCATGACGGACGAGGAGGACCGATGTCGCGATGGACGAGGCTGAGCGGACTCGTGCTGGCGGCGCTGGTGCTGCCGTCGGCGCTGGACGCCCAGACGAAGCTGCTCCGGTTCCCGGACATCCACGGGGACCAGGTGGTGTTCACGTACGCGGGCGACCTGTGGACGGCACCGACGGACGGGGGCACGGCGACGCGCCTCACGACGCATCCCGGGCTCGAGCTGTTCGCCAAATTCTCGCCGGACGGCCGTTGGATCGCCTTCACCGGGCAGTACGACGGTGACGAGCAAGTGTACGTCATGCCGTCCACGGGCGGCGTCCCGCGGCAACTGACCTACTACCCGGCCCGGGGCCCGCTGCCCACACGCTGGGGCTACGACTACCAGGTCTACGGCTGGACGCCGGACGGGAGCGCCGTGCTGTTCCGCTCGCTCCGGGACGGCTGGGACCTGGGCGACACGAAGCTGTTCACCGTCTCGGTGGACGGCGGGCTGCCCCGGGCGCTGCCCATGCCCCAGGCCGGGGCCGGCGCGCTGTCGCCGGATGCCCGCAGCGTGGTCTACTCGCCGAAGTTCCGTGACTTCCGGGCCTGGAAGCGCTACGAGGGCGGCTGGGCCCAGGATCTCTGGGTCTTCGACCTGGATGAAATCGCGGCGCGCCAGATCACGGACCACCCCCGGGCGGACCGGGACCCCATGTGGCTCGGCGACCGGATCTTCTTCACGTCGTCGCGCTCCGGCACCCTGAACATCTACGTCGTCGATCCGGCCGGCGGTACGCCGCAGCCGGTGACGTCGTACGACATGTGGGACGTGCGCTGGCCCAGCGACGACGGCTCGGGCCGCATCGTCTTCGAGCTGGCGGGTGAGCTGAGCATCCTGGACGTGGCGTCCGGGCAGGTCACGGACCTGGACATCTTCGTGCCCGACGACCTGGTGGCGAAGCGTTCCTCGCGGATCGACGTCTCGGACAACCTGGAGGACTACGAGCTGTCGCCGTCGGGCGAGCGGGCCCTGTTCGTGGCCCGCGGCGACGTCTTCACCGCGCCCATCGAGCACGGCGCGACCCGGAACCTGACCCGGTCCTCGGGCGCCCACGACAAGCACGCCCGCTGGTCACCGGACGGCCGCCACATCGCCTTCGTCTCCGACATCAGCGGTGAGGAGGAGATCTACCTCATCGCGCAGGACGGGTCCGGCGAGGCGGAGCAGCTCACCTCCGGCAGCGAGATGATGCTGTACGCACCGGCGTGGTCGCCGGACAGCGAGACGATCGCGTACAGCGACAAGGAAGGCCGGCTCTGGGTCGTGGACGTGGAGAGCCGGCGTCGTACGCAGGTCGCCGACGAGGCCCGGGGCCAGATCCGGGACTACACCTGGTCGCCGCGGGGCGGCTGGCTGGCCTTCACACTGAGCGACCCCAGCGGCTTCGGCTCCGTCCACGTCTGGAACGAGGATGCCGGCCTGAACCGGATCACGGGCCCGCCCTTCAACGAATTCGGCCCGGCCTGGGACCCGAAGGGCGACTACCTCTACTTCCTGGCGGACCGCTCCTACCCGCCGCAGGTCGGGTCCTTCGAGTGGAACTACGTGGTGGACCGGGAGACGTTCCTGTACGCCGTCGCGCTGCGCGACGACGTGGCCCACCCGTTCCCGCCCCGGAGCGACGAGGTGGAGATCGAGGCGGAAGGCGAAGAGGCGGAAGGCGAAGAGGCGGAGGGCGAAGGCGGGCCGCTGGTCATCGACTTCGACGGGCTGGCCGACCGCATCGTGCGCCTGCCGGTCGGCGAGGGCAACTACGGCGGCCTGAACACGACGAAGGACGGCGACCTGCTGTACGTCGACGGCACGCCCTTCTACTACGGCAAGGGCTCCGGCGAGCGCCCGTCCATCATGGTGTTCAGCATGTCGGACCGGGAGGCGAAGGCGCTGGTGGAGAGTGCCGGCGGCTACGCCCTGTCCCCGGACGGATCCAAGGTCCTGGTCCGCCAGAGGGGCGGCTTCCAGCTCTACGACGCCAGGGCCGGTGCCAGCGGCACCCAGGTCTCCACCTCGGAGCTGGCCGTGGACCGGGTCCCGGCGGAGGAGTGGGACCAGATCTTCCACGAGGTCTGGCGTCGGTTCCGGGACTGGTTCTACGTGCCCAACATGCACGGGTACGACTGGGAAGCGCTGCGTGAGCGGTACGAGCCGCTGCTGGAGCACGTGGGCCACCGGTCGGACCTGAACTACGTGATCAGCGAGATGATCGCGGAGCTCGCCGTGTCCCACGCCTACATCGCCGGCGGCGACTTCGAGATCCCGGACCGCCCGCGGGTGGCCCTGCCCGGGGCCCGCTTCGAGCTGGACGAGGATGACGCCGGCCGCTACCGCATCGCCAGCATCTTCCAGGGCGACAACGCGGAGGCGAAGTACCGGGCGCCTCTGACCGAGGTCGGCGTGGACGTGGCCGAGGGCGACTACGTTCTGGCCATCAACGGTCGCGAGCTCGCGGCACGGGACAACCCGTACGAGCTGCTCCGCCACCAGGCCGGCCACCCCGTGACCCTTCTGGTCAACCGCCGGCCCCGGACGGACGGCGCCCGGGAGGTCCGGTTCGACCCGCTGACCAGCGAGACGAACCTCATCTACTGGAACTGGGTCGAGGAGAACCGGCGCAAGGTGGACGAGGCCACGGGCGGGCGCGTCGCCTACATGCACATCCCGGACATGGGCTCGAACGGCATCTACGAGTTCGTGAAATGGTTCTACGGCCAGATCCGGAAGGACGGCTTCATCTTCGACGTGCGTGGGAACGGCGGCGGGAACACCTCGGCCATGTTCATCGAGCGGCTCAACCGCGAGCTGCTGGCGCTGGGCTACTCCCGGACCAGCGAGACGCCGTCCACCTACCCGCGCACCGTATTCACCGGACCCATGGTCTCCCTGCTGAACGAGACCTCGGCCTCCGACGGCGACATCTTCCCCGCCATGTTCCGGGCCGCGGGTCTCGGGCCCCTCATCGGCAAGCGGTCCTGGGGCGGCGTAATCGGGTACTCGGGGCACGGGCCGCTCATCGACGGCGGCAGCGTGAACGTGCCCGAGTTCGGGTTCGCCTCGCCGGACGGCGAGTGGATCATCGAGGGCTGGGGCGTCGAGCCGGACATCGAGGTGGACAACGACCCCGTCTCCGTCCTGCGCGGCGAGGACGCGCAGCTCCAGCGCGCGATCCAGGAGCTGGAACGGCTCATGGCGGAGCAGCCGGCTGCGCTCCCGCCGCGGCCGGCCCCACCCGTCAAGACGCCTTGAACGGCGGTGATTCGAGGAGGGTGAATCGAGGAGGGTGAAGCGAGGTGTGAACGGCGAGGAGGGT
>CAYQCY010000017.1:0-24410 GCA_964416095.1 uncultured Gemmatimonadaceae bacterium | reverse complement strand
CGAGGAGGGTACTTCGAGGAGGGTACTTCGAGGAGGGTACTTCGAGGAGGGTACTTCGAGGAGGGTACTTCGAGGGGTCGCGCGTGGCTGCGGGTGGCGCGCGGCCCCTCGCGCAACTCGGTGTGTCCGCCTCACTCCGCCCTGATCACCGCCATGGGGTCCACGGCGGCCGCCCGGCGGGCGGGCAGGTAGGTAGCCAGGAGCGCCACCGCCACCAGGATCGCGGGTACGGCCACGAAGGTGACGGGGTCGGCGGCGGAGACGCCGTAGAGCAGGCTCTCCACGAGGGTGCCGACGCCGAGGCCGCCGGCGATGCCCAGGCCCGTGCCGATGAGGATGAGGCGGCCGCCCTGCTTCAGGACCATGCCCACGACCTCGCTGCGGCCGGCGCCCAGGGCCATGCGGATGCCGATCTCCCGGGACCGGCGCGCGACGGAGTACGCCATGACGCCGTAGATGCCGATGGCGGCCAGGATCAGGCCGAGGACACCGAAGATGCCCAGCAGCACACCGCCCAGTCGGGCCGGGAGCAGGGCGATGCCCAGGTGGTTGTTCATGGTGCGCACGTCGTACAGGGGCACGTCGGGGTCCAGTGCCCGGATGTCGCGGCGGAGCTGGGGGATCATGCCCGCGGGCTCGCCGGCCGTGCGCACGTGCAGCGTCATGGTGTGCCGGAACCCCTGGGCGTACGGCAGATACATGAACGCGAGCGGCTCCTCCGACAGCCGGTTGTACTTCCCCGTCGGCACGACGCCCACCACCTCCCGCTCCTCGCCCCACGCCCGCACGGTCTTGCCCACGGCGCTCTCGCCGGGCCAGAAGCGCTGGGCGAACCGCTCGTTCACGATGAGCACGGGCCGTCCGTCCTCGTCGTCCCGCTCCGTGAAGGGCCGCCCCTGGAGGACCGGGATGCCCATGGCCTCGAAGTAGCCGGGGGTGACCACGTTGAAGTCGATGGCCATCTGCTCGTCGTGACCGGGCTCGTAGCCGGGGATGGCCACCCCGTTCTGGTGGCTGGAGAATCCGAGGGGCACCATGTCGGCGAGGGCGGCCGCCCGGACGCCCGGCAGCGCGCGGACGCGTTCGAGCACCTCGTCGTAGAAGTCCCGGGTGCGCGCGAGCTCGTACCCCTGGAGCCCCGGGTCCATGCTGGCCAGGACCAGGTGGTCGCTGTCGAACCCCTTGTCCAGCGTCATGGCCCGGCCGAGGCTACGCACGAAGAGGCCCGCCCCGACCAGGAGCAGGAGGGACAGCGCGAGCTGCACCACGACGAGCCCTCGGCTGGTCCGTGACCCGGCACCCGGGCCGGTCCCGGTCTCGCCTTTCAGCGAGGACACCAGCTCGGGCCTGGAGGCCTGGAGCGCCGGCGCCAGGCCGAACACCACACCGGTGAAGACGGTTGCCCCCAGGGTGAACAGCAGCACCGGCGTGCTCAGGCGCAGATCGACGTCCATGGTGAAGTCCATGGGCAGCCGGACGCCGTTGGCCACGTGGATCGCGGCGTACGCCAGGGCGAGGCTCAGCAGGCCGGCCACGGTCGCGAAGACCAGGCTCTCGGTGAGGAGCTGACGGACGAGCCGTCCCCGGCGTGCGCCCAGGCTCAGGCGGATGCCCATCTCCTTCCGCCGCTCGCTGGCCCGGGCCAGGAAGAGGTTCGCCACGTTGACGCAGGCGATGAGCAGGAGCAGCGCCACCAGCGCCATGAGGGCGCCGGACATCCCGACCTGGGCCGTCCGCATCGTGGGATGGAGGCCCGCTTCTTCCTGGGGTACGAGGAGGATCCCGGATCGCTCGTAGTGGTCCGGGTACTCCTCCCTGAGGCCCGCCAGCACGCCGTCCAGCACCGCCCGCGCCTGCTCCACCGTCACGCCGGGCCGGAGCCGCGCCAGCACGGACAGGGAGTTGGTGCCCCGGGAATGGATCCAGCTCCGGCCCGGCATCATCACCGGCTGCATCATGAGCGGGACCCAGAAGTCGACCTGCACGACGGGGAGCGGCCCCTTGAACTCCGGCGGCGCCACGCCCACCGCGGTGAACTGGCGCCCGTTCAACCGGACCTGCCGTCCGACGATGTCCTCGGCCCCGCCGTACCGGGACTGCCAGGCCTGATGGCTCAGCACGATCACCGGGTGCTCGCCCGGCCCCACCGCCTCGTCCGGTACGAAGGCCCGGCCTCGCAGCGGCTCGACCCCCAGCACCGAGAAGAAGTTGGCCGAGACCATCTGGCCCATGACCATCTCGCTACCGGCGTCCGTGGCCAGGTTGCCGGGCGCGAAGGTCCACGCAGCCACGCCGGAGAAGATGTCGTCCGTGCGGTCCCGCAGGTCCTGGTAATGGGGGATGGAGTTGGACCCGTAGTCGAGGCCCGGCCACTGGCGATAGAGCTGCACCAGCTCGTGGGGCGCGCGCACACCGGGCAGCGGCCTCAGCAGGATCGCCTCGACACCGCTGAACACGGCAGCGTTGAGGCCGATCCCCAGGGCGAGGGTCAGGACGGCGGCCAGGGTGAAGACGGGGCTCTTGACCAGCATCCGTCCGGCGTAGCGAAGATCGTGCAGCAACGTGCTCATCGGATGTACCGGGCCGTGGAGGATGATTGTATCCGCGTCGATGTGACCCTACGATGGAACGCCGACCGGGGATTCACCACAGGAACGGGTGCCCATGGACGACGAAGGGGGGATCCACACGTTCGAGGATCCCGGCCCCGATGCCCGTACGGTCCGGGTGCCGGGGCGGGTGAACCTCATCGGCGAGCACGTCGACTACCTGGGTCTTTCCGTCCTGCCCATGGCCGTGGACCGGGTCGTGCGCATCCGCTTCCGGCACCGGACCGACGCGAAGGTCCGGCTCCGCAACACGGGTCCGCACGGCCCGGCGGAGCTCACGGCGGGACCCGCCATCGAGCCGGCAGACGACTGGTCCGACTACGTCCGGGCCGGCGTCCAGGCCGTCGCCCGGACACTGGGGTCCCGGGGAAGCGGAGATCCCACCCTCCGCGGCTGGGACGGCGTCGTGAGCTCGGACCTCCCGGAAGCAGCCGGGCTCGCGTCGTCCTCGGCGCTGGTGGTCGCGGCGGCGCTGGCCGCCCTGGACGCCAACGCGGCGACGATCCCTGTGCCGGAGCTGGCGACCATGCTGGCGGAGGGCGAACGCTACGTGGGCACGGCCGGTGGCGGCATGGACCAGGCCGTGTGCCTGGCGGGCCGTCGCGGCCATGCGCTGCGCATCGATTTCGACCCTCTGCGCACTACCCCCGTCCCGGTGCCCACCGACTGGGTCTTCGTGGTGGCCCACAGCCTGGAGCGGGCGGAGAAGTCCCGGGCGGCCCGCGAGGCGTACAATCTCCGGAGCCGGCAGGCGCGGGAAGCGCTGGCCGAGGTGGCGAACCGCCTGCATGGTCGGGAGCGCCGCGCGGACGCGGACCCGGCGACCGGGGACAGCCGGGCCAGGAGCGGCACTGCGATGGCCCGGGGACTGCTGGCGGAGCACGCGCCCGATACGCTGCTGGCCGTCGGCGACCGGGCGTTGGACGCCACCCGGCTGGCCCGGCTGCGGCACGTCGTGACCGAGGCCGCACGGGTCGAGGCGGCGGAGCGGGCCCTCCGCTTCGCCGACATGGATGCCTTCGGCCGTCTCATGGACGCCTCCCACGCCAGCCTCCGGGACGACTACGAGGTGAGCACCGGTCCCCTGGACGCGTTGGTGGAGACCGCACGGAACGCTGGCGCCCGGGGCGCCCGGCTCACGGGCGCGGGGTTCGGCGGCTGCATCGTCGCACTCTGCCCGCTGGACGGAGCGGACGCCCTGATGGCCGCTCTGCGCCAGGAGTTCTACGCCCTTCGTGGTAGGGACGATCCGGTCGGCGCCGGGCTGCTGTTCCGGGCCGTGCCGTCGGATGGGGCCCGCGTGGAGCCCATCACCCCAGGAGGTCCAGGCACGGCATGAGCCGGACCAGCCGCCACGCCGCCACGGCCACGGCGGCGAGGGCCGCGAGGCCCGGCCCGACCTCGCCGTACACCAGGTAGCCGACGCCGAAGATGGCGCCGTAGACGGCGACGCACGCCAGGAACCAGGCCAGCGCCGCGTCGCCGGCGCCGGCGCCGTCGTAGCCGCTCGTGTCCACGGCCGCGCGCCAGCCCCGGGGCGCCGGCCGGATCCGGTCGTAGAACGCCTGCAGGGTGCCCCCCTCCGCCGGCGGCGTGAGGAACGTGACGGTGAGCCAGCCCGTCGTCGTGATGAGCACGCCCGACACCAGGGCCAGGGTGGGGTGCGGCGCCGCAAAGCCCAGCGCGCCGTGGACGAACTGGAAGTAAAGCGCCACCAGGAACGAGAGCACCATGGCCGCCACCTCGCCCCAGGCGTTGATCCGCCACCAGTACCAGCGGAGCAGGAAGATGAGGCCGGTGCCGGCGCCGATCTGGAGCAGGATCTGGAAGGCCTGCACCGCGTTCTGGAGCCAGAGCGCCACGCCGGAGGCCAGCACGATGAGTCCGACGGTCGTGGCCCGGCCCACGCCCACGTAGTGGCGCTCGTCGCGGTCGGGGGCGAGGAAACGGCGATAGACGTCGTCCACGACGTACGACGCGCCCCAGTTCAGGTGCGTGCTGATGGTGGACATGTACGCGGCGGCCAGCGACGCCACCACGAGGCCCAGCAGGCCGGTGGGCAGGAAGACGAGCATGGCGGGGTAGGCCAGATCGTGCCGCACGATGGCCGGGTCCAGGCCGGGGAAACGTTCGGTGATGGCCGCCAGGTCCGGGTACACGATGAGGGACGCCAGCGCCACCACGATCCAGGGCCAGGGCCGGAGACCGTAGTGGGCGACGTTGAACCAGAGCGTGGAGAAGAGCGACTCCCGCTCGTCCCGGGCCGCGAGCATGCGCTGGGCCACGTACCCGCCGCCGCCGGGCTCGGCGCCGGGGTACCAGGTGCTCCACCACTGGACCGCCAGCGGCACGACCAGCACGGTGAGCACCGCCGTCGTGTCGGAGAAGTCCGGGAGCAGCGAGAGCTTGCCCTCGAGAGCCGGGTGCGCGATGAGACCGGCGAGCCCGCCCACCTCGGGCAGGCTGACGGCGTAGTACGCCGCGGCGATGGAACCGGCCATGGCGAGCCCGAAGAGGAGCAGGTCCGTCACGACGACGCCCCACAGCCCGCTCGTCGCCGAGTAGATGACCGTGACGGTGCCGGCGGCCAGCACCGTCGTGTAGCGGTCCAGCCCCAGGAGCACGCCGGCGATCTTGATGGCCGCCAGGGTGACGGCGGCCATGATCATGACGTTGAAGAAGACGCCCAGGTACAGGGCCCGGAAGGCGCGCAGGAACGCCGCCGGCCGGCCGCTGTAGCGGATCTCGTAGAAGCCGATGTCGGTGAGGACCGCGGACCGGCGCCAGAGGCGGGCGTAGAAGAAGACGGTGAGCATGCCGGTGAGCACGAACGCCCACCACAGCCAGTTGTGGCTCACGCCCCCGGTCCGGACCAGGTCCGTCACCAGGTTCGGTGTGTCGGTGGAGAAGGTGGTGGCCACCATGGACGTGCCCAGCAGCCACCATGGCAACTTGCGACCGGACAGGAAGAAAGCCTCCCGGTCCTCGCCGGCCCGGCGGGCGAACCAGACGCCCACGACGAGCGCCATGAGGCCGTAGAGGCCCACGACGAGCCAGTCCAGGGGGGCGAGCTGCATGGGCCCGCGTCAGGCGGAACGGTCGGGGCCGGAGCCCGCGAGCACGGTCTCGCTCGACCCTGGAAGAAGTGCCGGCACCCTGGCCGGGGTCGCCGAGGTCGCCACGCTCAATCCTGGAACAGGTGGCGAGGATACTGGCCGGTGTCGATAAGCCCGCGGATCTTGGCCCGGGCCCGACCCACGTCCTCGGCGTAGGTGATGCCCGCCCACGGCCCGGGGGCGTCCAGCACGCGGACCCGCAACCGACCGGACGCGATGGGATCCGCCAGGGCGTCGGGGATCCGGTACTCCGCTTCCGGATCCGAGCCCTTCGCGTCCAGGAATTCCGGGAACCCGTCCCGGAGCAGATCGACGGCCTCCGGCGTGAAGCCCCAGAAGCCCGCCGAGATCCGCTCGTCGCCCGTCAGCGGGATCTCCTCGTCGGCGCCCGCGGGCCGGCCCACGATGCCGTGAGGCGTCATCCGGATGTCCAGCACCTCGCGGATCCCGGTCAGGAAGCCTTCCCCGTCCACCTCGCACACGGCCCGGGACACGCCGCCGTGGGGGGAGAGGGTCTGGCGTAGCCGGTAGCCGGCTTTGGCCTGGACCGGATCCTCGTCCTGCCGGGCCAGGTGGTTGGCCAGGAGTCGGTACGCCGTGGCGCCGTAGAAGTCATCGGCGTTGAGCACGGCGAACGGCCCTTCCAGGTGCGGCGCCGCGGCCAGGACGGCGTGGGCCGTGCCCCACGGCTTCTGCCGCCCATCCGGGACCGTGTGGCCCGGCGGCAGGTCATCCAGCTCCTGGAACGCGTACACGACGTCGGTCCGGCCGCGCCAGTGGCTGCCCACGGCGTGCTCCAGCTCCGGCTCCAGCTCCGGGCGGACCACCAGCACCATGCGCCCGAAGCCGGCGGCCAGCGCGTCGTGGATGGCGTAGTCGATGAAGGTCTCGCCGGACGGCCCCACGGACTGGAGCTGCTTCAGCCCGTCGTCGAAGCGGGAGGAGAAGCCCGCCGCCAGGATCACCATGTCGGGCCTCATCGGTCAACCCTCCACCAGCTCCCACCGAGGCCAGTCGCGCCAGCGGCCGCGGGTGAAGTCGGGGAACGGGATGGGCGCGCCGCCCTCGGCCACGGACCGCTCGCTCAGCTCGCTCACCGCGCTCAGCGCCGCCGCGTCGTACACGGTCATGTCGGTGGGCGCCCCCTCGCGCAGGCACCGGATCAGCCGGTGGTCCTCCAGGTAGTCCATCCCGCCGTGACCCGCCGCCCGGGCGTTGCGGCCCACATTCTTCCAGAGGGGATGGTCCCACTCCTCGAGGTACGCATCCGCCTCCTCCCAGTCGTGGCCGTGCTCGCCCGGACCCCGCTCCCGCAGACGCCCGGAGCCACGCTTGGTGTAGCGCTCCAGGTAGACCCGGTGCGGGTAGCCCTGGATGATGCCCCGCGTGCCCTGGACCATATGGATACGGGAGTAGGGCCGCGGCAGGTTCGTGTCGTGGCTGACGAAGATGGTCCGACCCCGGGCCGTCCGGATCATGCTCGTGTTCACGTCGCCGAGCCGGTACGTCTCACGGCGCTTCGGGTGGCCCTCCGGGTAGTGCTCCTCCGCCCAGAGCTGGAGGCCCCGGGACGGGCTCGACATGGAGACCAGCGTCTCGAACCGGTCGCCCCGGTTGATGTCCATGCAGTTCGCCATCGGGCCCAGCCCGTGGGTCGGGTACAGGTTGCCGTCCCGGACCTTCGAGTGCTCACGACGCCACAAGCCCTCGCCTTCGTCGGCGAACTTGATGGCGCGCAGGTCGTGCAGGTAGCCGCACTCCGCATGGAGCACCTCGCCCAGCAGTCCGCGCCGCACCATGTGCAGCGCCATCATCTCCATGCGGTCGTAGTTGCAGTTCTCCATCATGACGCAGTGACGGCCCGTGGCCTCCGCGGTCTCCACCAGCTCCCAGCAGCCGTCGATGGTGGTGGCGGCCGGGACCTCCATGGCCGCGTGCTTGCCGTTCCGCATGGCGGTCACGCAGACCGGCACGTGCCAGCGCCAGGGCGTGGCCGTGAAGACCAGGTCCAGCTCCTCCTCCTCGCACATGCGCACGAAGTCCGTGTCGCCACGGGTGTAGAGCGTCGGCTCGGGTCGTCCCGCCTCCACGACCCAGGCCCGGGACCGCTCCGCGTGCTCCGGCCGGATGTCGCAGATGGCCCGGATCTCGGCACCCTCCACGTTGAGCAGGTTCCGGACGTGGACCGAGCCCATGCCGCCCACACCCACCATGCCGATGCGGACCACGTCCATGGGCGGCGCGGCGAAGGGAGAAGCCGGCGCCGTACCCAGGTCCGGCCGCTCCAGCACGGACGGCGGCTCACCGGGCCGCCAGGGGCGCTCCGGCGAGGAGAGGGTCGGCCGCCCTCGGCCGGGACCCTCCTGGGCGGCCGCGACCCGGACGCCGGCACCCGCCACCAGGGCACCGACGCCTAAGGTGCCGACCTTGATGGCGTCGCGACGCGAGAGGCTGCGAGGATTCGGAGAGCCGTCGGGGCTCGGGGGTGGATCGCTCATGGCTCGGCACGGTCGGGGCCCGGGCGGCGCGGATCGCCGCGCATCACGGAGAGGCTACGGTAGGGGTGGGGGCGGGGCAAGCTCGACCACCCCCTCGTCCGCCAGCGTCCGGATCGCCGCGGGCTCGTAGCCCATCTCTTCGAGGATCTCCCGGGTGTGTGCCCCCAGGTGCGGGGACGGCTCGTTCCGGATCTCCGGCGCCGCCCCGAGGTGGGGCGCCGTCCGGGCGAAGGTGTGCGTCCCCACGTCGGGGTCGTCGATGTCCACGAGCATGCCGCGGACGCGGAAGTGCTCGTCGGCGAAGACGTCCGCGGCGGTGTACACCGGTCCCGTGGGCATGCCGGCCTCGTTCAGGATGTCCACGACCTCTTCCCGGGTCTTGTCGGCGAGCCAGTCCTCGAGGATGGGTTGGAGGACGTCGGTGTTCTCTGCCCGGGCGGTACCCGTCGCGGCCCGGGGGTCGTCCACGAGGTCGGGTCGACCCATGGTCCTGGCCAGGCGGGCCCAGATGCCGTCATCGGGCACGTTCAGGGCGACGTATCCGTCCTGGCAGCGGTAGGCGCCCCGTGGCCAGAGGTGCTCGAGCCGGCCCCGGCGCGGCTCTGTGCCGGTGACGGAGTAGAGCGCCACCATTCGCTCGTTCAGCGCCAGCATGTTGTCCAGCAGGGACACGTCCACGAGCTGGCCTTCGCCGGTCCGCTCGCGCATGAAGAGCGCCTGCATGATGCCGTACGCGGCGACGAGGCCGGAGTAGACGTCGGCGAGGCCGTAGAGGGTGTAGGTCGGCGGCCGGTCCTCGAACCCGATGAGGTTCATGACGCCGCTCATGGCCTCGGCCACGATGTCGAACGCCGGGCGGTCCGCGTAGCTCGACCGGAGCCCTTCCATCCGTCCGAAGCCCGAGATCATGGCGTAGACCAGGCGCGGGTTCACGGCTTTCAGTCCCTCGTAGTCCAGCCCGATCTTCGTCATGGCGCCGGGCCGGAGGTTCTCCACGACGACGTCGGACCCGGCCGCCAGCCGGTGGAGCACCTCCTGCCCTTCCGGCGCACGCAGGTTCACCGCGAGGCTCTTCTTGTTCCGGTTGTAGGCCATGAACCCGGCGGCCTTCTTCGCGTCGCCGCGCTCGGCGAAGGGCGGGATGGAGCGCCGGGGATCGCCGGACCCGGGCCGCTCGATCTTGATGACCTCGGCGCCGGCGTCGGCGAGGAGCATGGTGCAGTAGGGGCCGCTCATGTACTGCTCGAGCCCGATGACGCGTATGCCCTCGAGTGGTCGTGTCACGATAGCGTCTCCGTCCGTTCGTCGAGTCGGGAAGGCGGCGAGCCGGCTTCACGGCGTCGGGGCTGCGTTTGCGGTGCGGCTGCGCTCCATGTCACGCGAAGCCGCGAAGGGAGCGAAGCCGCGAAGGACCGGGGCGACGGTCGTCGTGGATCGCACCCACCGGGTACGGCGGACTCCAGCGTAACGGGGTTGGCGTGGTCATGTCCGCGGCGTGGCTTCCGCCCCTCCGGTTCCTCCGTGCCTCCGGCCTGTCTGCCTATCCAGTGCGTTCAACTCCTGGCTTCGAGCGCGGCGTCCACCGGAATCGACGAAGAGCCGTCGCAGCCGGCGGACCCCGCTCCGAGTTGTTCTTCGCGGCTTCGCAACCTTCGCGGCTTCGCGTGAAATCCGAGGCATCTGCCCGACAGAAGCCACTGCTCCGCCACGCAAGCGCCTCAGCCCATCCACTCCACCACCGTGGACACGCCCATACCCACGCCCACGCACAGCGTGGCCAGGCCACGGTACGGCCGGGGCTCCTCCGCGGCCCTCTTCTTCATCTCGTGGAGCAGCGTGACCAGGATACGCGCGCCGGTGGCGCCGGTGGGGTGGCCCAGGGCGACGGCGCCGCCGTTCACGTTGGTGATCTCCTGGCGCAGCCCCAGCTTGCGCATGACGCCGATGGCCTGGGCGGCGAAAGCTTCGTTCAACTCGACGAGGCCCATGTCGTCCAGGGTCAGGCCGAGTCGCTTCAGCAACTTCTCCGTGGACGGGACGGGGCCGTAGCCCATGACGCCCGGGGCCACGCCGGCCACGGCCGAGCCGAGCCAGCGGGCCATGGGCCGGAGGCCGAGCTCGTCGGCCTTCTCCCGGCTCATGAGGAGGACGGCCGCCGCGCCGTCGTTGATGCCGCTGGAGTTGCCGGCGGTGACGGTGCCGCCCTCGCGGAACGCGGGCCGCAGTGCAGCGAGCTGCTCCATGGACGTGTCCAGAACGGGCTTCCCGTTCTCGACGCGGTATCGCGGGTGCTCATCCGTGTCCACGACCACCGGGTCGCCCTTCCGTCGGGGCACGGTGACGGGCACGATCTCGTCCCGGAACCGGCCGGAGGCGATGGCGGCCACGGCCCGGCGCTGACTCTCCACCGCGAAGGCGTCCTGCTCCTCACGCGTGATGCCCAGCTCCCCGGCGATGTTCTCCGCCGTCTCGCCGAGGCTCTCCACCGGGTACAACGCATCCATGCGCGGATTGATGTAGCGCCAGCCGACGGTCGTGTCCCAGATCTCCGGGTGGCCCACCGGTTGGGGGCGCTCCGGCTTCGGCATGGACCAGGGCGCGCGGCTCATGCTCTCGACGCCGGCGCCGACGTAGATGTCGCCCTCGCCGGCGATGATGGACTTGGCGGCCTGGTTCACCGCCTCCAGCGCCGACGAGCAGTTCCGGTTCACGGTGACGCCGGGCACCTCCACCGGCCAACCGGCGAGGAGCACGGCCATCCGGGCCACGTCCCGGTTGTCCTCACCGGCCTGGTTGCCGCAGCCGGCGTGGACGTCGTCGACGAGGGCGGGATCCAGCCCGACGCGCTCGACGAGCGCGTTCAGCACGTGGGCCAGCAGGTCGTCGGGCCGGATGCTCGAGAGGGCGCCGTTGTGCCGGCCGATGGGCGACCGTACGCCGTCGACGATGACCACGTCACGCATGCGTTCGCTCCTGTTCCGGATGACGGCGGCGTTGGACGAGCCACGGGCCGGCCCGGAGACGGCGACGTCGTGCCGGTCAGCCGTTCTCCAGGTCCGCGATGAACTCCCCGAACCGCTCCGCCACCTTCTGCATCCGGGGATGGTGGTCCCGGATGAAGCGGTCGGGGTCCGGGTCCTGGCGGTAGGCCCGAACGAGGGCCGCGCCCGCCTCGTCGCTGTCGGCGTCGGTGTAGGACGACGAGACGCGCAGACACAGGTCCTCCGCCGAGTTGAAGGCGTGGCCCGGCAGCGTCGCGATCTCGTAGTTGTCGAGAAGGTACAGCGCCAGCTCCTCGCAGTCGTGGACGCCCCGGGCGGCCAGGGGCTGGCGCCAGCGCTCGAAGCACGGGAAGATGTAGAAGGCGCCCGCGGGCTCCGCGCACGGCACGCCCAGCTCCACGAGGGTGCGGTAGAGGTAGCGCGTCCGGACGGCGTGCATGGCTGCGCACAGCCTGATGTAGCCCTCCACCTCGGGGTCGCCGGAGTACGCCACCATGGCGGCGTACTGGACCGGCGCCGTGACGCACGACCAGATGTTGCTGGCGATGGTGCGCATGGCGTCGGCCAGCGCGGTGCCGCCCTTCCCCGCCGGCAGGATGCCGATGCCGAAGCGCCAGCCGCCCAGCGACAGGCTCTTGCTGAGCCCGCCCATGGTCAGCGTGCCTTCCGGGTAGTGGCGGGCGAACGGCTCGTGGGCGGTCTCGCCGAAGGTCATGAGGGCGTAGATCTCGTCGCTCACCACCATGAGCTCCTGCGACTGGGCGAAGCGGGCCAGCTCCTCCACCTCCCGGGGCGTCATCATGGTGCCCGTGGGGTTCGTCGGGCTGTTCACCACGAGGACTTCGGGGTTGCCGAGGTCGTGGTGGGATTCCTGGAGCTTCCCGCGAAGCACGTCGTGCCGGATCTTGAACGAGTCCTCCAGGCGCGTGGGGATCCAGGTCACGGGCTTCCCGAGAAGGTGCGCCTGTGGCCCGTACGTCACCCACGACGGCTGCGGGATGATGATCTCCTCGCCGAGCGTCAACAGCGCCAGGTAGATGAGCGACTTGCTACCCGGCCCGATCACGACCTGGGAGGGCGCCACGTCCATCGCGAAGGTGTGGCCGTACCAGTCGGCGATCGTCTGGCGCAGCTCCGGGATGCCCAGCGGCGGCAGATAGCTCCGCCGCTGGACGTTGGCGATGAGGGCGTCCGCGACCTTGTGATGGACCGGGAACCGTGACTCGCCGAAGGCCAGGTGGTACACGTTCTTTCCTTCCGCCCACATCTCCTTCACGCGGTCGTTCACCGAGATGGTGGCGGAAACGTTCAGACCCCTGACGCCCGCACGGGAGAATCGCAGGGGCCGGTAGCGCTCGACCAAGGAGGGAAGCCTCCGAAGAGGGTTCGAGGGCGATGTGTCGCGGCAAGATGCGGGGGTGGCTTCCGGACGACAAGGGAGAAGGCTACCGCCGCGCGAGCTCCCGTTCCAGCACGGCGGTGGCACAGCCGATGGCGCCGGCCGCCCGCGTCAGCTCGTCCACGGCCACGGCCGTGCACGCCACGCCCAGCTCCTCGTAGAACGCCTGCGTCACCGGGTTGCCCGCGGGCATGACGATACGGCGAGGCCCCAGCACGACGAGGTTCAGGGCGTGCCCCTTCCGCGCTTCCAGCTCGTCGGGCACGAACCGCACCTCGAAGCCCCGTTCCGTCAGCGCCTTCACGGCCGCTTCCGGCAGCCGCCCCGCCCACCCCACCGCCAGGTCCCGGTCCAGGATACGGAGCACGCCCATGAGGTGCATCGTCCCCACCGGGAGCACCACCGGCACGACGTCCACGTCCTGCTCCCTCAGGATCGCCGCCACCTGCAAGGCGCCTTCACCATTGGTACGGAGGCCCGTGGCCAGCAGCACGGTCCCGGGGTCCAGCCACATGGCGTCGGCGCCCTCGAAGGTCCCGGTCCCGGACACCGTGCGCAGGATGGGAATGCCGAGCGCCGCCAGACGCTTCGCCACCCTCCGCTCCTCACCCGCCCGTACCGTGGAGGCCGGCCGGCCGACGATGGCGCCGTCCGGCGTCATGACCATGGTGTCCGCCACGAAGAGCTGGTTCGGCAGCGCCTCGTCGGGGTCCACGTACCACACGTCCACTCCGCCGGCCCGGTAGACCCCGGCGAGGGCATCGTGCTGGGCCCGCGCACGGCCGACGTCCGGACGTGACACCATGAGCGACGCGTCGGCATCCTCCACCTCCAGCTCGGGCCCGGGCCGGTGGAGGAGCACGGCCTTCAGCTTCGCCCATTCCGTGTCCAGGCCGAACCGGGACCACACGCTCCCCGCCTCCTCACGCAGGGAGCGGCTCCGGGCGCTCCAGCCGGGGCCGCCGTAGGCGGCACGCTCCATGTCGGACATGCGCCGAATCTGTCGGGCCAGGTGTGGAGACGCCAGCCGGCCACGGCGGCGTGTCCTATGACGCGGTCATCACGCGTTCATTGACGGGGCAGTCTTTCGCTTCCGCCACCGTGCCGGCACGTCTGATTCATCCGTACACCGGGTCCTGCGATGCGCCCGTGCACCCCGGACCCCTGGCCAAACATCTGGTGCATGAACGTCTTCATCCGCATCTTCCTGCTCGTACCGACCGTGATATGAGACACACACTGCTGACGGTCCCGGGACGCACGATGATGTCAACCATCCGTGTCGCCACGCGCAGCCTTGCTGCAGGGCTCCTGCTCCTGCTGGCCGCCACACCGGTGCTCGCCCAGAGCGTGCTGTTCGTGCGGGTCCGGTCCGGTGTGGAGCCGGTGGCCGGGGCCTCGGTGGAGCTGCACGTGGCCGGGCACGTGTTCCGGCAAGCCTCGACGGACCCCCAGGGCGCCGTCCGGCTGGGCGGCCTACCCGCGGGCACCTACGAGGTGCACGCGAATGCCATCGGCTACGAGTCGTTCGTGTCGGACGCCATACGGCTGGAGCTGGGAGACGTGGAGGTGCTGGAGGTCCAGCTCGAGACGGCGCCGGTGGAGCTGGAAAGTATCGCGGTGACGGTGGACCGGGTCACGATCGAGCGCACGAGCACGGAGTTCAGCAGCAGCGTGGACGATGTGGCCATCGAGCTGCTGCCGCTGGCCCACGAGACGAGCCAGCTCGTGGCGCTGACCCCCGGCGCCCGCCCGGGCTACGTTTGGGGCGGAGCCAACTTCCAGGCGAACAACTACCGGCTGGACGGGCTGTCGGCGAACCACCCGGGCCTGGGCGGCGACCTGATCCAGCCCAGCGTGAACTGGATCGAGCGCCTCGAGGTCCGGGGGCTGGGCGCCGGCGCGGAGTACGGCGGGTTCCAGGGCGGCCTGGTGGACGTCACCACGAAGCGGGGCGGCAACGACTTCGGTGCGACGATCCGTACCAACGTGGAGAACGACGCCCTGAACGCGTCGAACCTGGTGGCGACGGAGATCGGCACGGAGGTGGCCGAGCGCTACGACGTGGAAGGCGAGGTCCGGGGCCCGGTCCTGCGGGACCGCCTCTTCTACTACCTGTCGGGGCGCCACGTGGTGCGGGACGGCCGGGCCCTGAACCACCTCGGCGACATCGAGGGCCGCTACACGCCCTACCTGGAAGAACGGACCGAGGACAAGCTGTTCGGCAAGCTCACCTGGACGCCCAACCCCGCCGACCGTCTGGAGGCGTCCGCCGGCTACATCGACACCCGGGCGCAGAACTTCAACACGACGGGATACGAGGCGCCGGGTGCGACGCACCGCTACGCCTCGCCGACCTGGTTCGGCAACATCTCGTGGCACCACCTGCTGGGGAGCTGGGGGACGTTGGAGGCCCGGGTCAGCCGGTTCGCCCGGGACGAGCGCTACGATCCGTACGGCGGCGACACGATCCCGGGCGTCCGCCGGTTCGCCCTGACCCCGCCGTTCACCTCATACCAGAACGCGCCCTTCACGCTGCGCAGCGCCCCGTCCAGCACGTCCGGCACGCTCATCGGGACCATCCGCCTCCGCGCCGGCGACCTGGAGCACGTGGTGAAGGCGGGCGCCGAATACAATCGGGGCAGCTTCTTCGACGAGCGGCGCCGGAACGGCGGCCTGACCTGGATGCCCACCGGCGGCACCATGGACCCGTCGGACCCGGCCACCTGGTCCCATACCAGCGCGAGCTGGGTGGCGAGCCAGTGGGGCGGCGAGGTCTACCTGGACGCCGACGTGGTGAACGCGGCGGCCTTCGTGCAGTCGGCGCTGTCGCTGGGCCCACGCATCGTCTTCTCGCCGGGACTGCGGTGGAACCTGTGGCAAGGCATGCTGACACCCCGGAACGGGGAGCGGTTCAAGGCCGTGGAGGACCGGGCGGTGGACCCGCGGGTGGGGCTCACGGTGGAGCTGTCGGGGGACGGGTCGTTCGTGGTCAAAGGGCACTGGGGCCGCTACCACCAGGACCTCATCAGCCAGATGTTCGACCGGGCCGAGGGCGCCGATGTCTTCACCAACGAGGAGATCTGGTACTACCGGGGGGATCGGTTCTCGGACCCGGCCACCCGCTTCACGGAAGCGGAGCGGGACGCCCTGGCCGAGGAAGGCCTGTTCACCCGTGAGAGCGTCGTGGTGCTGAACGAGACCGGCCGCGTGATGGGCTACCGGCAACCGTATGTGAGCCAGTGGCTGGTGGGCCTGGAGAAGTCGTTCGAGAACACCGTCAAGCTCGAGCTGCTCTACGCACGGCGCACGAACCACGACATGGTGGCGCTGGTGGACCTGAACCGGAACACGAACTACACCCGGTTCCGGAACGTACGCGTGTACGATTCCTCCGGGCAGATCCTCCCGTTCGTCGGCGGGTCCGTGTTCCTGGACGAGGTCTACATCCCGAACTTCCTGCTGCTGGAGCGGCTCCGCTGCAAGGCGAACACGATGTGTCCGGACATGCCCATGCCACCCGACCTCACCTTCGCCGACACCCTCGACCTGACGTGGAACCCGGTCTACGTGCTCACCACGGCGCCGGACGGCCGCCGCGAGTTCGGCCAGCTCCAGTTCAACGTGGAGGTGGCGCGGCCGACCTGGGGCGCGACGCTCTCCCTGGCCGCGACGGCGCTCGAGGGGAACCTGGACAACGTCTCCGGCTACGCCGACCCGGAGGAGTACAGCGCCGGCCCCTACGTCCGCGTGAACGAGGGCGTGAACAACTACGGGATCCTGCCGAACTTCGCGGAGCGGGAGGTGAAGGCCTCCGTCTGGGGGATGCTGCCGTGGCGACTCCGGGGCGGCCTGTTCTGGACGTTCCGCTCGGGCGACCACTATTCGCCCCGCTTCCGCCTCTCCGGCATGGGGTTCTACCGCTACCGGGCCAACGCCGGCGCCCTCACGCGCGTCGGGGGGTTCGGGGTGGCGAGAAGCCCGGGCGACATCCTGGACTACAAGTTCTTCTGGCCGATGGAGGGTCACAACATCTTCGTCGGGCCGCGGGGCGAGCCGCAGCTCGAGCGCAGGGCCAACGTGGACCTCCGGCTGGAGCGGCGCTTCGAGCTGCGGGAGGTGGACCTGGCCCTTTCCCTCGACCTCTTCAACGTCTTCGGCGTCGCGGCCCCGGAAGAGCTCAACACGATGGTGAACCACGGCAAGAACTACTACTACTTCATGGAGCAGCAGTACGTGCCGGGCACGGGCGTGTACCGGATCCCGGCGAACCAGTTCTACCAGGCCGTTCTCGACCGGGTCCCGCCGCGTACCCTTCGCCTGGGCGTCATCGCCTACTTCTGACGACCCGTGGCGCGGCCGCCGCTCGGCTCAGGCGGCCGCGGGGTGGAAGGCGAAGGCACCGTACCCCACGACGCGGTCCCTGGGGCCGGCGGTATCGCCGGAGCTCCGCAGGTCGAGGGTGCGGGCGCGCATCTTCCGCAGCCCCGCCACCAGGAGCAGGCCGTTGATGGGAAGGCGGCCGCACGCGTCCCGTTCGCCGACGGGCCGCAACGTCTCCACAAAGCGGGCCGTCCGGGCGTCCTGCTCCAGCGCCGCGTCGTAGTCCAGGTAGTGGCTCAGGTCCGAGCTCACCACGACGAGGATGTCGTCCTCCCGCCGGGGCCACAGCGCGTCCAGCACGTCCGCCACGGCGTGCTCCGAGGCGGCACCCACCAGGATCGGCAGAACGGTGGCGTCCGCCAGCACCGTCTGGAGGAACGGGAGCTGCACCTCCAGGCTGTGCTCGGGAGCGTGTGCCGTGTCGTAGGCCTGGACGCCGTCCAGCTCGAGGGCGGCCGCGCGCCATGCCGCGTCCACCGCGATCCGGCCCAGCGGCGTGGCCCAGGCGTCGTCGGTGGGCACCGCGAGGCCGGCAAACGAGACGTGGTGGGCCGGACCCAGGAGCAGCACGCGCCGGACCCGGTCGACGGATCCGGCCAGGGATGCGTACGCCGTCCCCGCCACGGGCCCCGAGTACGGATAGCCCGCGTGGGGCGCGATGAGCGCCGCCGGTTCGGTGTCCGGCAGCGGGGCGCCGTGGATGTCGGTCGTACGCCGTCCTTCCTCCAGGTAGCGCCGCACGTCCTTGCGCAGCACGGTGGCGTCCCCGGGGTAGAACATGCCGGCCACCGCCGGCGATCGTACACGCATGCGGACCTCCTGGCGAGCACGGCGAAGGTTTGCCTCCCATGCAATTGCGGCCCGAACGTTGCACGTGTCAACGCCGGCGGAGCCGGATGACGGCACCTTCTCGACCTGAACGAACGGGAGCCATGCTGACCATTCACAGCACGATGAGCCTGAACAACGGCGTCGAGATCCCGCGGCTCGGGCTCGGCGTCTACCAGTCGGACCCCGGGAACGAGACGCGCCGGGCCGTGCTCCACGCCCTGAAAGCGGGCTATCGTCACATCGACACGGCGGCCGCCTACCGCAACGAGGAGTCGGTGGGGGCCGCCCTGGCCGAGAGCGGCGTGCCCCGGGCCGATGTCTTCATCACGACGAAGCTGTGGAACCAGGACCACGGCTACGAGGCGGCGCTGGCGGCACTGGACCGCTCCCTGGACCGCCTGGGCCTCGACCACGTGGATCTCTACCTCATCCACTGGCCCGTCGAGGGGCGTCGCATGGAATCGTGGCGCGCCCTGGAGCACGCCCTGGAGCTGGGGAAGGCCCGCTCCATCGGCGTCAGCAACTACCTGGTCCGGCACCTGGACGAGGTCCTGGACGAAGGCACGGTCGTCCCGGCGGTGAACCAGATCGAGCTGAGCCCGTACATCTTCGAGACCCGGCGCGACACCGTGGAATCGTGCAGGTCACGGGGCATCGCGCTCGAGGCCTACTCGCCGCTGACCAAGGCGCGGAAGCTGGACGACCCGCCCCCCGTGGGGCTCGCCGACAAGCACGGCCGCACCACTGCCCAGGTCCTCATCCGCTGGGCGCTCCAGAAGGATTTCATCGTGATCCCCAAGTCCGTACACGCCGACCGGATCCGGGAGAACGCCGACGTCTTCGACTTCGCCCTCGACGACGAGGACATGGCCGCCCTCGACGCCCTGGACGAGGGCCTCGCCACGGGCTGGGACCCGGCGGACGCACCTTAGCCGTCAGCCGACCGCTGAACGCCTAGTAGCCTCTGGGCTCGCCGTCGTGCCGGGGGTCCGCCACCGCGATCCAGCGGTCGCCGGACCGGACGATCATGTAGAGCCGGGCGTACCCGAAGGAGAGGGCGGCCGGCTCGTAGCCCATGGTCCTGACCCGCTCCAGGACGGCGGCGGAGAAGCCGCCCTCGATCTGGACGCCCCGGTCCCGGGGGTCCGGGAAGATGCGGGGCATGCGCAGCGCTTCGAGGGGGTCCATGCCGTAGTCCAAGGCGTATACCATGTTCTGGGCGATGGCGGTGGGGATCCGGCCCCCGCCGGGCGCGCCGACCACCATGGCGGCGCGGCCGTCCTCCAGGACGATGGTGGGCGCGATGGTCGAGGCGCGGGTCCGCCACGGCGACGGCAGGCTGTCTTCCATCTCCTCCGCCTCGAACCGGTACCCGGAATCGTTGAGGAAGAATCCGGCGGCGAAGGCGCCGCTGCCGAAGAGCGAGCTGTTCGTCTGGGTCAGGGCGACGGCGTTGCCATCGGCATCCACCACGGAGATGTGGGTGGTCTCACCGGCCGGGTCGGCGGCGACCGTCGTCTCGCGTGCGGGCCGCGGTCGCCGGGACGCGCTTCCGGTCACCACGCCCGCTCCAGCTCCGTTGCCGCGCGCCTCCGTCAGGTCACTCTCCCGCCACGGATCGTGGCGCCGGCACGCCTCCGGGTACGGGTCCTGCACGAAGGGCGCTCCGCTCAGGGTGTCCACCGCCTCGGGCACGTATCCACTGCCCACCAGCGCGGCGCGCTCCCGGGCGTACGCCTCGGACACGAGACCCCGGGCGTGGACGTCCACCCAGCGCGGGTCGCCGTTGAACGCCCGCACGGTGGAGCCCACACGCAGAGCCGAGGTCATGACGTCGAACCCGCCGGCCGAGCGGGTGGGCAACCCCGCCGCCGCCAGGTCGTGCGCCTCCAGCAGCTCCAGGGTATGGAGCACCTGGATGCCCGTCTGCGGCGGTGGCGCCGACAGGACGACGCGGCCGCGGTAGACGGTGCACAGCGGCCGCTTCCACTGGGGCTCGTAGTCGCCGAACTCGGCCAGGGAGGCGGGATGCCCGCCGTCGTTCATGGCGGCTACCACCGTGGCGGCGGTCTCGCCCCGGTAGAAGCCCGCGGCGCCTCGTTCCGCGACGCGTCGCAGGCTCGCCGCCAGCTCCGGGTTCCGCAGCCGCGCGCCCGGGGCGAGGGGCGCGCCGAGGGGGTAGAGGAGCCTGATCCCCTCGAACGCGTGCAGCTTCGCCGAGTCGCCGGCGATCATGCGGGCCAGGACCTGGTTCACCGGGAACCCGTCCTCGGCCAGGCGAATCGCAGGCTCCAGCACGGCCTCGCGGTCGAGGCGGCCGAACCGCTCGTGGGCCGCCAGGAGCCCCGCCACCTCCCCCGGCACCGCCACTTCGCGCAGGTCCGGCGTCACCCCGTCGGACGGGCCCGTATGCCCTCGGAACGCCCCCGCCGGCTGTGCCGCGTAGAAGTCCAGGTACTCCGCCCGGCCTTCGTCCTCGAGCCAGACCAGCATGGACCCGCCGCCGCCGAGCCCCGACATCTGGGGCTCGACCACGCCGATGGCGAAGGCGGTGGCCACGGCGGCATCCACCGCGTTGCCGCCCCGGCGCAGGATCTCGAGACCCGCCTCGCTGGCGTACGGGTTGGCCGAGGTCACCGCCGCCTGCTCCGCCACGATGCGCTTCCCGGCGTCCGGAGCAGCGGTGGGACCGGGCCCCACCGCGCCACCACAGCCTGCGAGTAGGACCGTCACGGCCACGCCCGCGATTCTGGCGCTCATCGTTCTCCCCTCCCGTTGAAGCGACGGGAACGGCGTCCC
Source organism: uncultured Gemmatimonadaceae bacterium (assembly GCA_964416095.1). GTDB lineage: Bacteria > Gemmatimonadota > Gemmatimonadetes > Longimicrobiales > RSA9 > CAYQCY01. The sequence continues at coordinate 3,773 of CAYQCY010000017.1, read as the reverse complement.
GCCGTCGTTACACCCCACTACCAGCGGACGAGGGCGCTGGCCCAGGTGAACCCGCTGCCGAACGCCGTCAGCGCCAGGAGGTCGCCACGCTCCAGGAGCCCCTCCTGCACCACCTCGTCGATGGCGATGGGGATGGTCGCCGCCGTCGTGTTCCCGTACCGCTGGATGTTGCTGTAGACCTGGTCGTCCCGCAGCCGGAGCTTGCGTTGGACCATCTCGGTGATGCGCAGGTTGGCCTGGTGCGGGATGAGCACGTCGATGTCCTCCGTCGTGAGCCCGTGGGCCTCCAGCGCCGTCATGACGCTCTCGGGCATGCGCACGACGGCGTGCTTGAAGACATCCCGGCCTTCCATCCTGGCGTACTGCCGCCCCGCGTCGAGATCCTCCTTCGAGATGCGCGGGAAGCGGGCCGAAGCGTCGGACTCGCACCACAGCTTCTCGGCGTGCCGCCCGTCGGACCAGAGGTGCGTCGACAGCACGCCCCGGTCCGCGTCCTCCGTGGGCCCCAGGATCGCGGCGCCGGCACCGTCGCCGAAGAGCACGCCCACATCCCGGCCCTCGGGCCTGAAGTCGATGCCGCTGGAGTGCACCTCGGCGCCGACCAGGAGGATCCTGCGGTACTGGCCCGTCCGGATCCACGCGTCCGCCACGGACAGCCCGTAGAGGAAGCCGCTGCACTGGTTGCGCACGTCCAGTGCGGGGATGCCGGGCACACCGAGCTTCCGCTGCAGGTACACGCCGGCGCCCGGGAAGAAGTAGTCCGGCGACAGGGTCGCGAAGACGATGCAGTCCAGCTCCGACGCACCCATGTCCGCCCGCTCCAGGGCGACCCGTGCCGCTTCCAGCGCCAGGTCGGATCCGGCCTGCGCACCCGGCTCCACCCAGCGCCGTTCCTCGATACCCGTGCGCTCACGGATCCACTCGTCCGCCGTGTCCCACCATTCCGTCAGGTCGTCGTTGGTCAGGACACGGTCGGGCACGTGAAAGCCCGTGCTGATGAACTCGGTTCGCGGCATGAGCACCTCGGCAGGATGAACAGGGATCCGGATCGACAGGTAGCCTACACGGATGCGCCTCACGATGCGAGGGCCGACCGCCGGACCGCCCCGTAGCGGGCCGAAGCTGCACCCCGGCCATTGATCCATCCGCGGCAACCGGCCATCCTGTCCCGGACGTGGCCCGCCGTTCGTTGTCACCGAAACACCTTCGACCGTCGACTGCATGGCCTCTGCCCCCATCCACCGCCCCGCCCTCGCCGCCCTGACGGGGCTCGTCCTGGCCGGCCCGCTGGCCGCCCAGGCCTACGACCCGCCGTCGACCCGGGCACACCGGCTCGCGGACGGTCACGCCATTGAGCTCGACGGCCGCCTGTCCGAGGCAGCCTGGCACGCGGCGGCGTCGGCCACCGGCTTCCGGCAACGGGAGCCCGATGTGGGCGCGTCCGCCACCCAACCCACGGAGGTGCGCGTCGTGTACGACGCCACGACCCTCTACATCGGCGTGCGCGCCGTCCAGGAGTCGCCGGTCATCGGGCGCATCCTCCAGCGTGACCGGCTCCTGACCGCCGGGTTCGACGGCCGGCCCGTGTTCGCCGGCGACGACGCCCTCGCCGTCCTGCTGGACCCGTTCCACGACCACCGCAACGCCTTCATCTTCGCCACGAACCCCAACGGCGCCGAGTTCGACGGGCTGCTGACCGACGAGGGGCGCGAGTTCAATATCGACTGGCGCGGCGTCTGGGAGGTGCGCGCCGCGCGCACGCCCGACGGCTGGTCCGCCGAGTTCGCGATCCCGTTCCGCACACTCCGCTTCCCCGACGATGCCGTCGGCGAGCCCTGGGGGCTCAACGTGGCTCGCATCGTCCGGACCACGAACGAGGAGTCGCTGTGGAGCGCATGGCGACGAGAGAACGAGGGCATGACCCGGATCAGCCGGGCCGGCCATCTGTACGGGCTGGATGAGCTGCCCCGGGCCGGCCTGAACATCGAGGTCAAGCCCTTCGCCCTGGCCGGCGGCACTCGGGAAGACACGCTGCTCGGCCTGCCGGGGTCGCCGGCGATCCACGCCCAGGGCCAGCTCGACGCAGGCCTCGACGCCAAGTGGGAGGTCCGGCCGGGGCTGACCCTCGACCTCACGCTGAACACGGACTTCGCCCAGGTCGAGGTCGACGACGAGCAGGTCAACCTCACACGGTTCTCCCTGTTCTTCCCGGAGAAGCGTGACTTCTTCCTGGAGAACGCCGGCGTCTTCGAGTTCGGGTTCCGGGGCTTCTTCGAGCCACCGCCGTTCCTGCTCTTCTTCTCCCGGCGCATCGGCATCCACGACGACGGCGAGGTGCCGGTCCTCGGCGGCGCCCGCCTGACCGGGCGGGTCGGGGGCCAGACGGTGGGATTCCTGAACGTCCTCACCGACGAAGCCTTCGGCGAGCCGCGCACCAACTTCGCCGTGGCCCGCGTCAAGCGCGACCTGGGCGAGAGCGGCTTCGTCGGCGGCATGATCACCGACCGGCGCAACGCCGACACGTGGAACACGGCCGCCGGTGTCGACGCCTCCCTCTGGTTGGGGCCCGTCAACCTCCAGGCCTTCTACGCCCGCAACGCCACCGCCGGCCCCGGCGGCGACGACCACGCATGGCGCCTGGGCCTGGATTACACGGGCGACCGCTACGGATTCGGGCTCAACCACATCGGCATCGGCCCCGAGGCCGCCGCCGAGGCCGGGTTCATCACACGTACCGACATGATCCGCACCGACCTCCACGGTCGGATCACGCCCCGGCCGGACGTCCTCGGCCTCCGCAAGATCGACATCTTCTTCGGCGCCAATGTCTACACGGACATGGCCGGCGATCTCGAGGACCTCTACGTCGGCCCCGTCTTCGCCCCGGAATGGGACTCGGGCGAGACCATCACCCTCTTCCTGAACCCGGGCGTCACGCGCATCGACGAGGCCTTCGCCCTCGGCGACCTGGAGGTGCCGCCCGGCGACTACGACGCCCTGAACATCGGCTGGTTCGCCTCCACCAGCCAGAGCCGGCCCGTCGTGCTGGGCTCCAACGGCTCGTACCAGCGCATCTACGGCGGAACCATCGGCAGCTACGGCGCCACCCTGACCCTGGCACCGGACCCTCACGTCACCGCCGTGCTCGGCTACACACGGAACCGGGTCCACCTGCCCTTCGGCTCCTTCGACGCCGACCTGGCCAGTCTGCGCATCGCCGTCTCCTTCAACACCCGCGCCTTCCTGTCGGCACTGGTCCAGTACAACCAGCTCGACAACCAGCTCTCGGCCAACGTCCGCTTCAACCTGATCCACGCGCCGGGGAGCGACCTCTTCCTGGTCATCAACGAGCGGCGCGGGTCCGACCTGGATGTCTGGGACGTGGCGGATCGCGGCGTCGCGCTCAAGATTACGTGGTTGAAGCGGCTCTGAGGGCCCCGGGCGGCCCGGGCCGTGGACGGAGCGGAGCGCTTGGAAAGAGCCCGAGGCCACAACAAAGGGGGTCGTCGTGTCGAGCGGACGAGGGATCTTGCTGATGGCGCTGCTCTTCGGGCACGTGGGAACGACGACGGCCCAGACGCCCGAAGAGCTGGCGGAGGCCCGGGACCAGGTGCGCCAGGCCACCGCCGCCCGCGAGGCCGGCGACCTGGACGCGTACACCAGGCACGTTCAGGCCGCCCTGTCGCTGCGCCCCGGCCACCCGGAGCTGCTCTACCTCCTCGCCGGCGCACACGCCATGCAGGGCGACACCATGCCGGCCATCCGGCTCCTCT
>CAYQCY010000016.1:0-40877 GCA_964416095.1 uncultured Gemmatimonadaceae bacterium | reverse complement strand
CCTAGTCCAGCAGCGGTTCGATCAGCTGCGCGAACCGGTTGCGCGCCCGGTTCAGGCGGCTCTTCACCGTACCCAGGTTCGCCCCCGTGATCTCGGCGATCTCCTCGTACGACTTCCCCTCCATCTCCCGCAGCACGAAAACCTCCCGGTGATGCTCCGACAGCTCCGCCACCGCCGCCTCCACGCGCTCCCGCAGATCCCGCTTCCGGTACAGGTCGTCAGGACGGTACTTGCTGTCCTCCCACTCCAGCGGACGATGGTCCGCCTCCCAGTTCTTCTTGATCGTCTGGAACAGCACCAGCGGGTTCCGGGACCGGTTCCGCAGCTCGTTCTTCGCCAGGTTCCCCGCAATCGTGTACACCCACGTCGAGAACTTGCGGGACTGGTCGAACCGCTCCAGATGCCGGTGCACCCGCACCAGCGTCTCCTGCACGATGTCCTCCGCACGGCCCCGGTCCCCGATCATCCGGTGCACGTAGTTCAGCAGCCGCAGGTGATAGCGATCCGCCAGCTCCGTGAACGCACGCTGCTCTCCCGCCAGCGTCGCCGCCGCCAGCTCGCTGTCTCCCATGGCCGCAAGCTCCGCGGCCCGCTCTCGCGCCGTCGCCTGGACCCGCAACGTCTCGAGCATCCTGCCCCCCGGTCCCGCGTCCACCGCCCATGCCCTCCACGGACGGTCACCCTCCCTTCCGGCACGGTCCGTGCCCGAAGCCCATATGTCTATAACCTATTCCGGGGCATAGACTTACATCGATACATGCCCGCCCCGCAGGGCGGCAGAGCGTCCTCCCGAGTGGACAGTCGAGCGGCCTCGAGTGGACACTTGGGGGTCGGGGGAGGGCGGAGGGCGGCGTGGCTCAGGGCGCGTCGGCGTCGGCGAGGCCGAAGGTGGCCGCGAAGAGAATGGTGGCGATGGACTTGGCGTCGACGATGACGCCGTTGCGGACGAGCTGGACGGCGCGAGAGAGGGGCATGGGCACGAGCTCGACGAACTCGTCCGTGTCGAGGTCCTTCTGTCCGGGGCGGGTGTCGGTGGCCAGGAAGAGGTGGATGCGCTCGTCGGTGAAGCCCGGGGTGGTGTAGATGGTGGTGAGGAAGTGGAGGTTCCCGGCCACGAGGCCGGTCTCTTCCTCGAGCTCGCGCCGGGCGCAGGTCACCCAGTCCTCGTCGTCGTCGGGCCGGCCGGCGGGCACTTCGAGGATGTCGCCGCCGGCGGCGTACCGGTACTGGCGGATGAGGAGGATGTCGGGATCGTCGTCGTCGGGTCGGCCGAGGATGGGCAGGACGGCGGCGGCGCCGGAGTGACGGACGATCTCGAGCTGGCCGGTGGAGCCGTCGGGGAAGGAGACGGTGTCGACGGAGAGGTCGACGACGGGTCCTTGGTGGACGGTCCTGCGTCGGATCTGGCCGGGCTTGTCGCGGTCCAGGTCGGCGGCGCGGCGGGCGTCGATGAGGGGCGGCTCGTTCACGACGCCTCGTGGATCTCGATGTCGCCCATTTGGAGGTGGCGGAGGGGCGTGGCGATGTGGTCCGCGTCGCCGACGACGGTGACGGCGAGGCGATCGGGCCGGACGTGCTGGCGTGCGGCGCGGAGCACGTCGTCGGCAGAGACGGCGGCGATGCGGTCGCCGACGTGCTGGAAGTAGTCGGTGGGCAGGTCGAAGGTGAAGACCTCGGCGATGCGGGAGGCGAGCTGATCGGTGGTCTGGACCTGAAGCGGACGGATGCCGCGGAGGTAGTCCCGGGCGGCGTCCAGCTCTTCGGTGGTGACGCCGTCGTCCCGGAGCGCGCGGATCTCGTTGAGAGCTTCCTCGATGGCCCGGGCGGTGACGTCGGTGGCGACGGCCACCTGGACGGAGAACGGTCCGGGTCGTCTCCGGAAGGCGAAACGGCTACGGGCGCCGTAGGTGAAGCCGTGCTTCTCCCGGAGGTTCATGTTGAGGCGGCTCGTGAACGCCCCGCCCAGGATCGTGTTGAAGACGAGCAGGTTGAAGTAGTCCTGGTGGAGGCGCTCGACGCCGACGTGCCCGATCCGGATCTCGGACTGGACGGCGCCGGGCCGGTTCACGAGGAAGATGGTGGTCTGATCGACCCGGGCCCGGACCTCGACATTGACGGGCTCGGCCGTTCCGGCGTCCCAGCCATGCAGTCGCTCGGCCATGTGGGCAGCCCGGTCCGGCTCGACGGCGCCGGTGAGGACGAGGGCGGCGGATCCTGGGCGGTACCGGTCCCGGTAGAAGCGGACGACGGCATCCCGGTCCAGGCCGGCGACGGACTCGGCGGTGCCGGGGATGGGCCGGCCGTAGGGCACGTCCCGTGCGAAGATGAAGCGGGCGGCCATGTCGTCGGCCAGTGCGCGGGGGTCCTTGCGGCGCTGCAGTATGGTGGCGCTCTGCTCGTCGCGGAGTCGTTCCACCTGGTCCGCCGGGAAGGCCGGTTGTCGGACGACCTCCGCCAGGAGCTCGAGGGCGGGCTCGAGGCGGTCGGCGGGGACGGTGAACCCGACGCTGGCCGAGTCCCAGCCGGTGCCGGTCCGCAGCTCGATGCCGAGCGTCTCGAAGGCCCAGGAGAGCTCGACGGCGGAGCGGCGCTCCGTCCCGGTCTCGAGGGCGTGGGCGGTGAGGCGCGCCGCGCCTTCGGCGCCGGCCGGTTCGGCGCTGGCGCCGGCATCGAGGACGAGCCGTGCGGAGACGAGGGGCATGTCCCCGTGCCGCGCCGCGAGCACCGTCAATCCGTCGGCGGAGCCGAGGCGATGCCGGTGGATGGTCGGGAAGTCGAAGGTCCGTATCGGACCGGGCTCGGGGGGTCGGGTGGCGCGGCTCATGCTGCCTCCCCGGTATCGGCCGGGACGTACCGGAGCGAGATCGCGGCCTCGTCCCCGAGGTGGCCATCCACGAAGGCGCGGACGGCGTCGAGGTCCACGGCCCGGATCCGGTCCAGCTCCGTGTTGATGCGAGCGGGATCGTCGAAGAGACAGGTGAACATGGAGAGCATGTCCGCCCGTTCATCGACGCGCTGCAGGTCGGCGAGCTGGCGCGCCTCGATGAGGTGGATGGCCCGCTTCACGTCGTCCTCGTCGATGTCGCGCATGCCGGCGACCGCATCCCGCAGCGCCGTCTCCAGGCGCTCCGGCGACACATCGGGCCGGCCGGTCGCCCAGATGACGAGCATGGCGGCGCCCACCACGACGGGGAAGGTGTAGGCCACCACATCCTGGGCGACGCGCTCGTCGCGGACGAGGCGGTCGTAGAGGCGGGACGCCTTGCCCCATGCCAGGACGTAGGACGCGACGGCACCGGGGTAAAACACATCGGTTCCGTACGGTGGTATCCGGTAGGCCAGATACTGTCGGGTCAGGGAAATGTCCTGGGGCACGACGGCGCTGGCCTTCGCCTCGGCGACCTGCCGGATGTCGGTCCTGCCGGGCACCGGGGGCACCGGCGGCCCCGGGGGTATGGCGCCGAAGTGCCGCTCGATGAGCGACCGGGCCCGGTCCGCCTCGAAGTCGCCGCAGACGGTGAGGACCGCGTTGTTGGGCGCGTAGTACGTCCGGAAGAATTGCTCCACGTCCTCGAGGGTGGCGGCGTCCAGGTCCTCCATGGACCCGATGACGGAGTGGTGGTAGGGGTGATCCTCGGGATAGACCATGGCCTGGAGCCGCTCGTCCCAGTCGCCGTAGGGCTGGTTGTCCACCCGCCAACGTCGCTCGTTCTTCACCACGTCCCGCTGGTTGTCCAGCTTCTCCTGGGTCATGGCGTGGAGCAGGCCGCCCATGCGATCGGCTTCGAGCCACAGGGCGAGCTCGAGGTAGTGGCTCGGCACCGTCTCGTAGTAGTTGGTCCGGTCGAGCCAGGTCGAGCCGTTCAGCGAGCCGCCGGCCTTCTCGATGAGGGCGAAGTGCATCGACTCGGGCACGTTCTCGGACCCCTGGAACATCATGTGCTCGAAGAGGTGCGCGAACCCCGTACGGCCCGGCCGCTCGTCCCGCGAGCCGACGCCGTACCAGAGGTTGACGGCGACCACCGGCGTACCGGGGTCCCGGGACGACAGGACCCGGAGTCCATTGTCGAGTTGGTAGCGCTCGAAGGGTATTTCCATGTGCGGTGTCGCGTTCAGGCGCCGCCGAGCCAGGTGGCGGACAGTCGCAGGTTCCCGGGGAGGGTGTGACGCCAGCGCATGGCCCTCACGAGAGGATCACGTCGAACGACCGCTCCGGAGCGTAGCCGGCTCGCCGGCGAGCGCCCGGAGAGCCGGGCGGCGCAGGCCGCGAGCCAAGGTAAGAGCCCCGGCATGGGCCTGCAAGAGCACGGCGACGGTCAGAGGGGCGTCGCCAGGCGGTCGCGGAGCGCCGACGGGCCGATGGTCGTGCGAAGGAACCGTAGGGCGGACTCGGGACCGGCCCGAAGCGCCGACTCGCTCTCCTGCAAGAGCTGGATGTCGGCCCCCTCCGCGGGGTACTCGGCCAGGGCCAACAGCTCCTCCGCCACGTCGTCCCATTCCACGGCCGCCGCGGCCAGGGCCGCCACGACCAGGGCTTCGGCATCGTCCTCCCGATCCCGTGCCGCCCGCACCAGCTCCTGTGCGGCCACGCCTGTCTCGTCCAACTCCACCAGCACCAGACCGAGGAGGACCCGGGTCCACGCGTCGTCGGGGGCGATCTCCAGCGCCGTCTCCAGCGACCGGGCCCCTTCCTCCAGCTCGTCCTTGAGAACGAGCGCGGCGCCCAGCTCCGCGTGCATGGCCGGGTCCTCGGGCGCCAGCTCCACCGCTGCACGCAGGTGCTCCAGCGCCTCGTCGACCATCCCTTCGCGTGCCAGGTACGCGCCGTAGTGGAGCCGCGCCATGGGCAGCTCCGGACCGGAGAGCGCCGCCGCCCGGAGCGCCATCTCCGCGTCGGGGTCGTCGAACGCGGCAAGCCCGGCCCCGGCAAGGGCCAACACGTGGGGGTCCAGGGGATTCTGCATGACGCACCGGCGGAACCGGTCGTACGCGGCACCGTCGTTGCCCAGCTCCCGCTCCGCCACCCCGAGCCAGCAAAGCAGGTACGGGTCGCCCGACTCTTCCTGCAGCGCGTCATCGAGCAGCCGGGCCATCTCCTCCCAACGGCCCTCCTCGCCGAGCCGGAGCGCCTCGTGCAGGACTTCGTCGATGCTCACGTTACGCTCCGAACTTGCCGAGCCGGCCGGCGTGGGCGAGGGCCAGGCTCATGAGGTGCTTGGACTCGAAGATGCCCAGCTCGCCCCGCAGACAGTCGCCCTCGCCGAACCCCTCCACGGGCGCCGTTCGGCACCACGGCGAGTGCAGGAGCACCGGTACGGGATGCCAGCTGTGGGCCCGGAAGGTGGCCGGCGTGGAATGGTCGCCGGTCACCACGAGCACGTCCGGCTCCAGGGCGGTGATCCGGGGGACGAGGGCGTCGATGGCCTCGATGACCTCCACCTTCCCGTCGAAGTCCCCGTCCTCGGCGCGGGAGTCCGGGTACTTGAAGTGCACGAACACGTAGTCGTAGCCGCGGACCTCCTGTTCCAGGGCGGTGATGCTGTCCTCGTCGGACGCGGGCACATCCTCGTGGATGTCCATGCCCACGAGGCGCGCCACGCCACGGTACATGGGGTAGCGGGCGATGCAGAGCGAGCGGAGGGCGTACCGGTCCCGGAAGGACGGGTAATCCCCGAATGCGGCGAACCCCCGGGCCAGCAGACCGTTGGCCGTCCGCTCATCCGCGAGGGCGTCCCGCACCCGGTCCAGGACCTCCGCCACCAGGCGCGCGCTCTCCTCCGCTGCCGGGTCCAGGGCCCGGACCGGATCCGGCGGCACGCCCGTATCCTGGGGGTCGGTGTCGCTCAACTCCGCCGACAGGCCCTCACCCCGCAGCACCAGGACGACCCTGTGCTCCTTCTCCGACTCGAAGAAGACCCGGACCCCGTCCACCTCGCTGACGGCGTCCTGCAGCTTGGCGACCAGGCGCCGGTTCTCCTCGTCCGGCGGTCGGCCGGCTCGGCGGTCGGTGATGTTCCCGTCCTCGTCCAGGGTGGCGAGGTTGAGCCGGGCGGCGACATCGCCGCGCTCCAGCTTGAAGTCGACGCCGAGTGCGCTGAGCACGCCGCGCCCGATGTTCCACTCGACGGGGTCGTACCCGAAGAGGGCCAGGTGGCCGGGCCCGCTGCCGGGCGCGACCCCGGGCGTCACGGGCCGGATCAGGCCGAGTGCCGAGCGGCGGGCGAGGGCATCCAGGTTCGGTGTGCGGGCCGTCTCGAGCTCCGTGCGCCCGGTCTCGGGATGAGGGAGCCCGCCCAACCCGTCCAGGACCAGCAGCACGATCGTGCCTCCATCGGCTTCCACCACGTCGTCCGGCAGGCGCACCGTCATCCCGTCCGCTCCATGTCCGGTCCCCATTTCGTGTCGGTCGTCGAGGCCGCGACGCAGGTCCCGCGCCGCTACCGGTGAAGGTACGAGGGCGCGGTCGGGCGGCAAGAGAGGGCCGACACGGCCGTGGCCCGGCCTGGAGTGGAGGGACCCCGGAGTCCGGGCCTCGCAGGGTCCGGGGTCAGCGCCGCCTGCCGGCGAGAGGCCCGTTGCCGAGGGTGTAGATGAGGAGCACGCCCTGGGCAGCATGCGGGCCGTACTGGAGCGCCGCCTCGGCGGGCTTCAGGTACTCGATGCTCTCGATGTCGTCCACGGGCAGGGACTGGAGGAAATGCCCCACTGCGGCGCCGGTGGAGGTGACCTCCGTCATGCGGATGTCATCCACGTACACCGCGATCTGGTCGCACCCGAGGACCCGGGCGCCCGGGGGGTCGCCGGGGCCGGCGGGCCGTGACACGGATCGGGTGGTGGACTGGACGCAGGCCGGGCCGCCGACTCCGCCGGTCACGACGAGGCCGGGGATCCTGCGGACCAGGTCGCCGACGGTGCGGGCCTGCGAAGAGGCGTCCATGATCTCCTGGCGGGTGAGAGCCCGTATCGCGGTACCGCGCGTGCGCGACTCCCGGGCTATGTAGCCCTCGGCGACGACGCGGATCTCATCCAGCTCGATCACCTGCTGGGCGAGGCGTGCATCGATGTCGATGGTCCGGCCGCCCACCGCTTCGATGACCGTCTCGGTCTCGCCGTACGCCACGTGGGTCACCACCAGCGTGTGGCTGCCCGGCGCCACGGCGGGGAAGATGAACCGGCCGTCGGCGTCCGTGATCACCCCGCGACGCTCCTCGCGGAGCTCCACGGTCGCCGACACGATGGGCTCGCCCGACTGCTCGTCCACGATGCGGCCCATGATGCGGGCAGGCTCGGTGATGACCACCGAGAGGACCTGGGCCGCCGCGCCCGCCGGCGGTACCGTGACGCCGATCCGCTCGCCCTCCATGCCGAGAAACTGCGCCTGTGCCACGTACGTTCCGCCGGCCGGTACCCCGCAGATGACGTAGCGGCCGAAGCGGTCCGTCTTGGTCTCGAGACCGTCGTCCCGAGCCCAGACACCCACGGGCAGCGGCGTGGTCGCCCCGTCCAGGGGCCGCTCCTCAGGACCGCCGAGACGATCCAGCACGGGCTGCACCCCTCCGGCGCCGCGGGACTGGATGATGACCCGGGCGTCCGGGAGCCCTACGCCGGTGACGCCGTCCCGGGCGTACCCCACGATGGAGCCGAGGGCGCTGTCCCGTTCCGGACACATGGCCCCCAGCATCCGCTCGACGGAGGGCACGGACACCAGCGCCGGCGTCGTCTGGCCGGACCGCACGACGACCTCGGACCGGAGCACTTGCACGCCCAGGGAATCGAGACGGGGGTGGTCGACGCGGACCTCGTAGGCGCCGGGCGGCAGCCCGGTGATGAAGAAGCGGCCCCGCCCGTCCGCGTCGGTCCGGTAGTCGGTGCCGGCGAGCTCCACCGTGGCACCCGCCAGCACATCCATGCGGGTACTGTCGAAGGTGACGCCCAACAGGCGTCCCGTCTCCTGGGCCGCGCCCGGTACGGCCACACTGAGAGCGATCAGAGCCGCGAGGGGTTGTATCCTGCGCATGTCCATGGAAAAACGTGGCTCAACGATACTGTCGCGACCCGCCGCGGGTCCGCCGATGAAACGAACGACGCGTCCGAATTCGGACGCCGTCGTGTGCTACCCCGGCGCCGCCTTGCCGATCCACACGCCGTACCCCATCCTCGCCGTACATCCCTCGGACCGAGCGAGTCGCCATGCAAGGGTTTCAGCCGTTCGCCATGGAGCGCTGGCAGTCCACCTACGAGAACCGGGTGGCCTTCAACCTGTCCGAGAGCGGCGTTCACCCGCTCACGCTCGGGGAGCTCTCGGAGCTCGGCGACGGCGGCGACGCCGTCCTGGACATCCGTCTCGGCTACGGCCAGTCCAACGGGTCCGACGCCCTGCGGGCACACATCGCGGCTCTCTACGATGGAGCCGATGATCGCAACGTGGTCACCACGAACGGCAGCGCAGAAGCCAACTTCGTCGCCCTGTGGGAGCTCGTGGACCACCGCGACGCCGTAGCCATCATCCTGCCCACCTACATGCAGACCCACGGCCTGGCCCACGCGTTCGGCGGCCATGTCCGCGAGGTCTGGTGCCGGGAGAAGGAAGGCTGGCAGCCGGACCCGGACGAGGTCCGCGACGCGGTGGACGGCGCCCGGGTCGTCGTGGTGACCAACCCCGGCAACCCGACGGGTGCCGTTCTCGACGAGGAGGTACGCCGTGCCGTCGTGGAGGCGGCCGAGGCCTCCGGCACCTGGATCCTGGCCGACGAGGTCTACGCGGGCGCCGAGGTGGACGGCCCCGCGACGCCGTCGCTCTGGGGATCCACCGAGCGCGTCATCGCCACCGGCTCCCTCTCCAAGGCCTACGGCCTGCCGGGTCTGCGGTTCGGCTGGCTCGCCGCGCCCCGGCAGATGGCCGACCGCCTGTGGTCCCGTACGGACTACACCAGCATCTCCACCGGCCACCTCACCGACTCGCTGGCCGCCACGGCCATGCACCCGGACGTACGGCCCAGGATCATCGAGCGCGCCCGCGGCATCATCCGGAAGAACCTGGACATCACCACCGACTGGCTCGACCGCATGGAGGTCTTCGTCTACAGGAAGCCGGACGCGGGAGCCATCATCTACGCCCGCTACGACCTCGCCATCGACTCCGAAGAGCTCGCCGAGCGCCTCCGCGTGGAGCAGGACCTCCTGATCGTGCCGGGTGCCCACTTCCTCATGGGCCGGTTCGTCCGCTTCGGGTTCGGCCTCCCGGCCGACGAGCTGACCGAGGCACTCGACCGCTTCGGCCAGCTTCTGGAACCGTTTCGAAACGCCTGAGCTGGGCCGCGAAACGAAACCCCCGCCGATGACGACGGGGGTCCGGGTGTCCGGTTCCGGACAGGACGGGGCCGACGCCGGTCAGCCTTCGGCGGCCACGTCCGCGTTCTCCGCGCCGCTGGACCGGAGGTGTTCCGGTGGGACCGGTCGGCCCACGAGATAGCCCTGCACGAAGTCACAGCCCGCCTCCCGCAGCCATTCGGCCTGCTCGTCCCGCTCCACGCCCTTGGCCAGGACCTTGGCGTGGATGCCGTGGGCGATGGAGATGGTGGCGCGCACCATGTGCTCGTCCGGCGAGTCCGTGCCGATGCCGGCCACGAAGTCCGGTCCCAGCTTGAGTATGTCGACGGGAAAGCGTTTGAGGTGCGTCAGCGACGAGGTCCCCAGGCCGAAGTCATCCAGGGCGATGACGGCGCCCATGCTCTTGAGCTCCCAGAGCAGGTCCGCCGTGGCATCCGGATCGTGCATGGCGGCCTCCTCGCCGATCTCCAGGACGAGTGAGCCGGGCGGGACATCGCTGGTTTCGAGGGCGTCGCGGACGAAGGGGATGAAGGCGGGGTCCGCCATGGTCCGCGGCGCGAGGTTGACGGAGATCCAGCCTTTCCAGTCGCTGCCGAGGAGCGAGCGTCGATGCTGAAGGGCCGCGCCGATGGCCCAGCGATCGAGGGAGCTGATGAGTCCCGTCTGCTCGGCGAGCTGGATGAAGTCGGAGGCCTGGACGAGACCCCGGCTCAGGTGACGCCAGCGGGAGAGTGCTTCCGCGCCCACGAGGTCGCCGGTGACGAGGCTGTGGACCGGCTGATAGTGGAGGTCGAACTCGTGGTGCTCGAAGGCGCGCCGCAGGTCGGCCTCCATGCGCATCTGCTGCTGCATGAGCCCCCGGAGCTCGGGCCGGTAGAACTGGAGCCCCGATCGCTCCGACTTCGCCCGGTACATGGCCAGGTCCGCGGCTTGCAGGAGGGCTTCCAGGTCGTCACCGTCCTCCGGGTACATGGCGATGCCGACGCTGGCGCTGACGGTGATCTCGTGGCCCTCCCGGGAGATGCCGCTCGGCATGCTCGCCACGGCGCGGGTCGCCACCCGGCCGGCGGCGGTGGTGTCGCGCACTTCGGAGAGGAGCACCGCGAACTCGTCGCCGCCGATCCGGGCCACGATGTCCGTCTCGCGCACGCTCTTCTCCAGGGCGACGGCAACCTGTTTCAGCAGGTCGTCGCCGGCATCGTGGCCCAGCGTGTCGTTCACGATCTTGAAGCGGTCCAGGTCCACGTAGAGCACGGCCAGGGGCTGGTTTCGGCGTCGGGCCAGGGCGAGGCTCTGACTGCCGTGCTCGTTGAAGAAGCGACGGTTCGCGAGGCCGGTGAGGGGGTCGTAGAAGGCGAGCTGCTGGATCTCGGATTCGAACCGCTTGCGCGGCGTCACGTCCCGGAGCGTCACCAGGATGCCGCCCACTTCCGGGTCGTTCAGGAGATCGCGCCCCCACGCCTCGAAGTACCGGTAGCTCCCGTCCCGGTGGCGCAGGCGGAACTCGCAGCTGATCCCCTCCCGGTCCGAGCCCCGGACGTCCACCAGCGCACGAAGCACCTTGCGTCGGTCTTCCGGGTGGATGAAGTCCAGGATCGACTCGGTTGCCACTGCGGGATCCACGAGGTGACCGAGCACCTCCCGGATATTCGGGCTCGCGTAGTGGACCCGGCCCCGCTGCCCCAGCACGAGGATGATCTCGGCGCTACGCTCCACCAGCGCCCTGTACCGCTCGGCTCTCGGGCTCTCCCGCTCCTCCTCCCGGCCCAGCTCCAGCCGCACGACGTAGTACAGGACCCCGGCCGTGGCGGCGAGCCAGAGGACGGCCAGCGCCAGGAAGCTGAACCACTCCACGCCGTCGGCGCTCAGCGCCACGAGACCGACGGACGCCGCCACCCACGCCACGCCCAGCAGAGCGTATATGGCGGTGACGCGGAGCGCGGAGCGGTCCATGACGGTCATTTCTCTCCGGAACGGGGCTGGGCCGCTCTCGACCTCGATCCTGGCTCGTGTGACGACAGCAGGTGGGACCAGGCAGGGAGTCGGCAGGGTGGCATTATGCACCACCCCCGGCGCCACTGCAAGGGTTCCGGAGGGGACCGGAAGACGCCGGCCCGCCGGAGTCGGGATCGTGGCAGGCCGGAAGCTCGATACGGTCGGAGAACGCTCGTCCCTCGCAGCGTCAGCCGCCCCGGGGAGCCGCCTCGTTGTCCGACCGGTCCACGTCCGGAAGGAGCATGTCGGGGTCCAGGACGACGCGGGCCGGCCGTTCCTCGGTGACCAGGCGGACCTCCGTGCGCCGCTGCCTGCCGTCGATCCGGGTCCGGGCATCGCCGGCCGCCACGACGACGGGCATCACCGCCTCGCCTTGCCGCTCCACCACGGCACGCGTCTCCCAGCCACCCTCCGGCAGGCGGTGGGTCTCGGCCTCGGTGACGGCGTAATCGAGATGCTTCGTCGTGCGCAGCCACTGGTCGAAGAACCAGCCGTAGTCCTCCCCGGTCACTTCCTCCACGGCCTGTCGGAAATCCGCCTCCGTGACGTGGGTGAACTTGTTGCGCTCGTAGTAGGTCCGGCAGATCCGGCGCATGGTGTCGCGACCCACCAGGCCCCGGAGCATGCGCAGCACCAGAGAGGCCTTGGTGTACGTCATCGCGCCGTACATCTGGTAGCTGGAGAACTCGGCGCCCGGCGTGTCGATGGGCTCGGACTGGCCGGCCCGGTCCATGGCGGCGATCCTTTCGAGCGCTCTTCCCCAGAGCTGTTCGGGCGTGAACCGGCCGCCCGGGATCTCTTCGTAGAACCAGTTCGTGAGGAAGGTGGCGAACCCCTCATCGAGCCAGCCGTCGCGCCACTCGTTGTTGGCGAGGATGCCGTGCACCCACTCGTGGGCGCCCTCGTGGACGAAAAGGCCCTGGGACATCCCGCCGACCATGAAGATCATGGGGAACTCGGTGCCTCCGCCCTCGACCCGGTCGCTGATGGTGAGCTGGGGATAGGGGTACTCGCCCCAGAACTCCGCGAGCCACCCCAGCGCGGTCTCCGCCCGCCGGATCGCGGTCGCGGGATCGTACGTCGTGTCCGCCGCTTCGTACAGGAAGTGGATGGGCACGCCCGCGGCGCTGCCGGCGGCGTAGGCGTACGTCGGCGATGCGTTCCAGGCGAAATTGTGGACCCGCTCCGCCACCCAGCGGACGCGCTTGCGTCCGGCCTCCGGGAAGGTGGCGAGCAAGCCGAGCGGCTGGTCAGGACCGGCCTCGTAGAAGTCCCGACGATGGTCGATCTCGCCGCCGAAGACCTGGGCTCCCGCCCAGCCCGGGTCGCCGCTCACGGGCACACCGGTGGCGGCCAGGACATGGTGGGCCGCCACGTCCAGCGTCACGTCGTAGCGGCCGAACTCGCCGTTCAGCTCACCCTGCCGGACGTGGACCCGGTACTCCCAGCCGCTTGGGCGGTAGACGGCGATGCGGGGGTACCAGTGTGCCCAATCGTAGTGCGCGCCCTCCCTGCCCTGCCGACGCGGAACCGTGGCGAGCCTCGCCGTCCAATCGAGCCGCACCACCGCCGTGGCGCCCGGCTCCAGCGGCTCCGGCAAGGCCAGCGCGAAGACCGTGGAGTCGGGCGCGAACGGGTAGACCGCCTCCACCCGGCGCCCGAAGAACGTGACATCCCGGAGCCGCTCGAAGGCGTGGTCCTGCGGGCCGAGGTCCTGGAAGGTCCGCCGATCGAATTCCAGGTCGCCCCGCGCCCATGCGCTGTTCGGCCGGAACGCGTTCAGGTACTGGTGGAACCAGAGCGTGTCGAGGGGAACGGACGCATTGTTCGTGTAGCGGAGCTCCGCACGGCCCCTGAGCACGTGGCTCGCGTCGTCGAGCCGGGCCTCGACCGTGTACTCCACGCCCTGCTGGAAGTCCTCGGCCGTCTGCGCGACGGCCCCGACCGGGACGAAGGCGAGGACGAGGGCGAGCAGGCTTCCCAGCGGTGCCGGGGTCCGGCGAACCATGGTGTCCATGGACGTATCGCGCTCCTTCCAGGTCGAAGCTGTCAGCGTTCAACGGTCAGCATCACGCCTTTCCGGGCGCGCCTCAAGGCGACGCATCGTCCTGCATGGCATCCATCATGGCGTCCGCGCCGTCCGGCGGCCGGGTCCACAGGCTCACCAGCACGGTGGTGAGCAGCGCCACCGCGAACGCCGGTATGAGCTCGTAGAGCCGGGCCTTCAGCGCCGGAACGAGGTACCAGGTCACCGTGGTGACCGTTCCGGCCACCAGACCGGCCAGGACCCCGGCACGGGTCGTCCGTTTCCAGAACAGGGCCAGGATGGACGTGGGGCCGAGGGCCGCGCCCAGGCCGGCCCACGCGAAGAGCACGAGCCAGAAGACCAGGTCCTCGGCCACGAGCCCCAGCATGAGGGCGATGCCCACCAGGAAGGTGACCACGGCGCGGCTGTACACCACCAGCGTGCGCTGGGCCAGCTCCTCGCCGCTGCGGACGACCTTGTCGTAGACGTCCCGGACGATGGCGGAGGCCGCCACCAGGAGCTGGGAATCGGCGGTGGACATGATGGCGGCGAAGATGGCGGCCACCACCATGCCGAAGACCACCGCCGGCAGGTGCTCCTGGGCGAGGAGCGGGAAGAGGTTCTCCGGGTCCTGCTGCGGCAGCATGGAGAGCTCGACGTAGTAGAGGCGGCCCACCATGCCGATGAGCACCGCGCCGATGCCCATGAGGATGTTCCAGCCCGTGCCCACCAGGGCGGAGAACCGGAGCTGGCGCGCGCTGTCGATGGACATGTAGCGCACCAGGATGTGGGGGTTGCCGGGCGACCCGAGCCCGATCCCGATGAAGCCGATGGCGACGCCGGCGCCGATGGCGAACGGATCCGGCATACCGGGGTTCAGCGCGGCCAGGTCCCGCACGACGTCGACCATGCCGCCCCACTCGGCGATGGCCAGCATCGGCAGCACCAGCAGCGCCACCAGCATGAAGAGCGCCTGGACCGTGTCCGTGAGGCTCACGGCCAGGAAGCCGCCCATCATGGTGTAGACCAGGACGATGCCGGCGGTGATGAGCACGCCGGTGGTGGGCTGGAGACCGAAGCTCGCGCCGATCGCCTTGCCGCCGCCCACGAACTGGGCCGACACGTAGCTCACCATGAAGAGCAGGATCACCGCGGCCAGGACCACGCGCAGCGCGCCGGTCCGGTCCCGGAACCGCTCGGCGAAGAAGTCGGTGACGGTGATGCAGTCGTAGCGCTCGCTGAAGCGCCGCAGCCGGGGCGCATAGAAGAGGAAGAGGAGCAGCTCCACGAAGGTGTAGCCCGCCACGGACCAGATCGCGGAGGCGCCCCGCGTGTACGCCATCCCGGTCACGCCCAGCAGCAGCCACGCACTCCGCCCCGACACCACCGCCGACAGCGCCACCACCAGCCGGTTCATCTTCCGGCCGCCGACGAAGTACTCGCTCAGCCCTTCCGAGGAGAACCGGCTCGAGTACACCCCGATGGCCACCAGCAGCACCAGGTACGCGATGAACGCGCCCAGCGCGTAGGCATCCACCTGGATGGCGACGGCCGTCGTCTCTTGCATGGGCGGGTCCGGAGTGTCGGCTGCGGGACGGGGGTAGGTTCCAGAGAGACGCCCGCCCTGTCAAGGCGGTCGGTCCGTGCCTCAGCGCGTCCGGATCGCCTGCCGGCCCGCCTCGGTCCAGGTGGGCGCCGTCTCCCGCTGCGCCACCTCCAGCGCCGCCAGGAACACGAGCCGCGCGATGCGGGCCACCTTGTCCGCGTCCAGCCGGTCGGCCTCGTCCGCCGGACTGTGATAGTCCTCGTGCAGATGCGTCGTGACGAGCACGGCCGGGATGCCACGGACGGCGAAGTTGTACTGGTCGCTCCGGGTGAAGAAGCTCTCCCCGGGATTGGGGTCCGGGATCAGCGACAGACCCAGCTCGGCGTGGGCCGCCGCCAGCGAGTCCACGAGGGGGCCCAGGGTCGAGTAGTCCCGCCCCACGATAACGACCTCTCCGGGCTCGTTCCGGCCGATCATGTCGAGGTTCAGGTTCGCCACGGCGTCCGTCAGGTACACCGTGGGATTCGCCGCGAACCACTGGGAGCCGAGGAGGCCCTTCTCCTCACCGGCCACGGCCAGGAAGAGGACGGGACGGGCCGGCCGCTCCGCCAGGGCGGCGAACGCTTCGGCGACCTCCAGCAGCGCCGCCGTTCCCGACGCGTTGTCGTCGGCGCCGTTGTAGATGGAGTCGCCGCTGGCATCCGGCGGCCCCACGCCCACGTGGTCGTAGTGGGCGCTCAGGATCACGTACTCCTCCGAGCGGTCCGGGTCCGAGCCCGGAAGCAGCGCCACGACGTTGGGCACCTCCACGTCCACCTCCCGCATCGGGGCGTCCGCGGCGGCCACCACACCGGGTAGCGTCCGGGCCGGCGGCTCCCCGATCCACATGCGCTCCAGGTCCAGGCCGCCCGCACCGAACACCTCCCGGCCGACGTGGTGCGTAACGAAGAAGAGAGGTACCCGCAGGCCCTCCTGCATGGGCAGCTCGAAGGCGCCCATGACCTCGTCCAGGGCGCCCGCCTCCAGCGCCGGGTCCAGCACGAACACCACGGCGCCCGCCTCCGCCCGGGCCGCGGCCGTCGCCGTACGCCCGATCACCGGCCAGGGCCACTCCTCGGGGCGCGCCCCTCCCAGGAAGACGACAGCGACCCTGCCCACCGTGGCCGCCATGGCCGATGCCGCCCCCGAGACGTGACCCACGAGCACCGCCTCCGCCTGGATGGCGTCCCCGCCACCCACCACCACGTAGTCCGTCCCGTAGCGCAGGTCGATCCGGGCGTCCCCCACGGTGAAGGTCAGGCTCGCCTGATCCCTGTCCAGCACGCGTCGCCGGAACGGCCAGTACTGGACGTAGCCATCATCCGCTCCAGGCTCCAGGCCCACCCCCTCGAGCTCCGCGGCGAGGTACTGTGCCGCCTCCTCCAGCTCGGGGCTCGGCGTGTCCCGGCCGCGCATGGCGTCGCTGGCCAGGTACTCCACCCGCCCGGCAACGTCCCGCGCCCGGATGACGGCCGCCGCCACATCCGCCGGGCTGCGCCCCGCGTACGGGTTTTCCAGCCGCAGGTACTCGTCGGCCGACGACTGCACCGGCGTACAGCCGGCAGCCACGAACAGCAGCGTCGCGATCCACTTCATGGCTAAGCCTTGACCTTCTCGGACACGCGTTCCAGGTCCGCATCCGCGCCCACCACCAGGAGCGTGTCCGACTCCTTGAGCGGTGCGTCGGGGTCCGGGACGGGCAGGATCTCGTCGTTGAGCACATCGTGCACGGCGATCACCGTCACGTTCTCGCGGCCCCGCAGCTCGAGCTCGCGCAGCGACTGGCCGATCCATTCTTCGGGCACCGCCATCTCCTGCATGGCGAACCCGGGCCCGAGGCGCACGTAGTTCAGGATGGTGCGGGAGGTGATCCGGATGCCGAGCCGCACGGCCGATTCCCGCTCCGGGAAGACGGTCTCGGTGGCGCCGATCTTGTCCATGATGCGGGCGTGATCGTCGGAGATGACCTTGACGTAGATCTCCTCGACGCCCAGGTCGCGCAGCGCCAGCGTGGCCAGGATGCTGGCGGTGAGGTCGTCGCCGGTGGAGACGACGGCGGCGTCCACGTCTTCCGCGCCGATCTCCCGGAGCACCTCCGCATCGGTCCCGTCGCCGACGGCGGCGCGGCTCACCTCGGGGGCGATCCGGTCCACCAGGCGCTCCTGGCGGTCCACGGCCACGACCTCGTAGCCCCGACCGTGGAGCGTCTCGGCGACGCCCGTGCCGAAGTTGCCGAGCCCGATGACGATGAACCGTTTCACGGCGCCTCTTCAGCCCACGATGACATCTTCATACCCGAACCGGACGCGGGGACCGTCGCGCCGGGCGGACCGGGTGATGGCGGCGGCGAAGGCCAGGGGGCCCACGCGGCCGACGAACATGAGGAGGATGGTCATCCAGCGCCCGCCTGTCGAGAGGTGGGGCGTCGCGCCCAGGGAGAGGCCCACGGTGTTGAAGGCGCTGACGCCCTCGAACATGTGGGCCAGAAACTGCCCGTGCACGGACGCGGCATGGGCGAGCACGCTGAGCTCGGTCGTCGCCAGGATGAAGATGCCGAGGGTGAGGACGCCGACGCCGACCGTGACGAGGCCGATGGCGCGGGACAGGGTCTCGGGCGGGACCGAGCGCCCCCAGGCGTGCACATCCACCCGGCCCCGGACCCGTGCCCACGCCAGCATGCCGATGAGGGCGAAGGTCGTCGTCTTGAGCCCGCCGGCGGTGGAGCCCGGCGAGCCGCCGATCACCATGAGCAGGATGGTGAAGAACGCCGTGGAGTCGGACACGGCCGCGTAGTCGACGGTGTTGAAGCCGGCGGTGCGCGCCGTCGTGCTCATGAAGAAGGCGTTGACCACCCGGTCCAGGGCGGGCATGCCGGCGAGGGTCACGCGCCACTCGAAGAGCAGGTACCCGAGGGTGCCGCCCGCCAGGAGCAGCGCCGTGGCGGTCAGGACCAGGCGCGCGTGCAGGGAAAGGGCGAACCGCTCCTGGCGGCGCCGGGCCCGGCGCTGCTCGTTCAGCTCCTCCAGCACCAGGAACCCCACCCCGCCGAGGACGATGAGGGCGGCCATGACGAAGAGGGTCGCCGACTGGCCACTGAAGCCTTCGAGGGAGTCGGTGAAGGTGGAGAACCCGGCGTTGCAGAAGGCGCTCACCGACTGGAAGACGGCGTGCCATGCGGCGGAGCCCCAGCCGAGCCGGGACCCCCAGAGGGCGTAGAGGGTCACGGCGCCCGCGGCTTCGAGCGTGAGCGTGAACAGCACGATGCTGCGGGTCAGGCGACGGACATCGATGTGGGGCAGGGTCTCGGCCCCCGGGGGCGGACAGGTGCCTGTGGCGCAGGGAGAGGCGTCGACCCAGGGCGAGGATGATGAGCGTCGTGAAGGTGATGATGCCGAGCCCGCCGAGCTGGATCAGGAGCAGGAGGAACGCCTGACCCGCCGTCGTGAAACAGGTCGCCGTATCCACGACGATGAGGCCGGTGACGCAGACGGCGCTGGTGGCCGTGAAGAGGGCGTCGAGCCAGCCGAGCCCCGGACCCGTGTAGAGCCCGGGCAGGAGCTTGAGCCCGAGCGTGCCCATCAGGATCATGGCCGCGAAGGAGCCTACCAGGAGCTGCGGCGGGCTGAGCCGCTCCCAGAGGGTGTGCCGCCGGGCCGGGGTCTGCCACCGGAACGCGGAGTGTTGGATGCCGGGAAGGTCCTCGCGGGGTCCCTGCATCAGGCGACGAGGCCGTCCACCAGCGTCAGGACCAACCAGCCGGGCACGTACCCCAGGGAGGAGAGGAACAGCCTTCGCGCCGTCCCCTCGTCCGGCCGCCGGAGGAAGGCCACGGCACGGCCCAGCACCCAGGCGCCCAGGAGGAGCATCCCCACCAGGTAGACCCAGCCCACCGCGCCGACGACGAAGGGCACGGTGCTGGCCGCCAACAACGCGGCGGCGTGGAAGGTGGCGTGGCGGCCCGTCCTGCGTCCGTCCGCGTCTTCCACGGTCAGGATGCGCAGACCGCCGGCCCGGTAGTCGGCGCGCACGATCCAGGCCAGGGCCAGGAAATGGGGGATCTGCCAGAAGTAGATGGTGCCGAAGAGGCCCAGGGCGGCCGCATCCACGGCGGCTCCGGCCGCCGTCCAGCCGGCCAGGGTGGGGAGCGCGCCGGGGACGGCGCCCACGAGGGTGACCGCCGGGGTGCGACGCTTGAGCGGCGTGTAGACGAAGATGTACGTGAGCAGGCTCGCCGCGGCGAGGGCGGCGGGCAGGAGCCCGACGGTGGCGAGGAGCAGGAGCGTGCCGGCGGCGCCCAGGACCAGGCCGTAGAGGAGCGCCGCGCCGGGTCGGACCCGCTCGGCGGGCAGGGGGCGGGCCGAGGTGCGGACCATACGGGCGTCCACGTCCCGCTCCACGTAGTGGTTGAGAGCGCCGGCGCCGGCCGCCGTGAGGCCGATCCCCACCAGCGCCGCGGCCATCCCGGTGAGGTCCGGCGCGCCGCCGCTGGCCAGGAAGTACCCTGCGGTCGCCGTCAGGACGATGAAGAAGGAGATGCCCGGCTTGGCCATCTCCCAGTAGTCCCGCACCACGCCCTGGAACCGGGCATGGGCCCGGAAGGTGGGCAGCTCTTCGGGACGGATCGTACCGTCAGGAACAGGCTGGAGGGTGCGACTCGCGTCGGGCACCGGTCTCAGTCGGCCTTGGTCCGGCCGGTGATGGCGGCGGGCACGATCCGGGCCACCCGCGCCCGGGCCAGACGCCTCGCCTCCTTGAGCGACGCGCCCGCATTGTTGCCGCGCTGCTTCCGCAACGTGATCATGGCGTGAAGCCAGCCGCGCACGTCGGTCACCCACTCGACCCGACCGTCGATGATGACCGAACGCCAGACCATGCCCGGCTCCTGCACGTCCACCACCGTCAGGCTGACCCGCGGATTGCCTTCCAGGACCCCCGTCTTCTTCCCCTCCACCATGATGACGTAGAAGTCCTCGCCGTCGTACCCGTAGATGACCGGGACGGCGTACGGCACATCGTCCATGGATGTGCCCAGCACGCCCCAGGAATGCTCCTCCAGGAACCGCTCGATCTCCTCTCGATCCAATTCGCGGGAGCTGAACTGGCGCATGCGCCGCTCGCTCGCAGAGGCGCGGTCCTCGGTCGGATCGTCCGGCTGACGCTCGTCGGGTGTCGCTTCGCTCATATCCTCGATGCCATCGGACGCGCCGGCTGCGCCGGGCCCGGTCGGCGCACAGGAACGCCCGTGCGACTCACTACGTGCGTGTTCAGGTGTCTCGGGACGCCCGCGCCCGACGGACGTCAGCCGACGGCAGCGCCGCGGCCTTTCGGAAGGTAGGGGCAAAGCGGGTCCGCCTCCAGTGCATCACCGGTCACGGCGAGGGCGCGGGCCCGGCTTCCGCCGCATACGGACCTGTACTCGCAGATCCCGCACTTGCCCTTCAACCGCTCCCGGTCCCGGAAGGCGCGGAAGAACTCGGAGCGGTACACGGCCACCACGTCATCCGTTCGCGCCGTCCCCCCAGGCGGGAGCTGGCGGGCGGGCCGGATGGCGCCATCGTGGCCCACGAAGAGCACGCCCCGCCCGTCACCGAGCGCCGGCCGATCCGCGTCGGTGGCCGGCACCCCGGCGCGTTGCAGCGCGATGCGGCGCGCCTGGGGGGCCCCCGTGACGCTGATGTGCAGGGGCAGACGGTCCCCGAGCTCGGACACGCGCCGGATGGCCCGCTCCGCCGCCACCGCACCGAGAGCGACGGCATCCGCCTCCACCGGCACCGACACGGACCAGCGCCCGACGCCCAGCCGCACCAGAGCGTCGGCCATGGAATCCAGCGTCTCCACGCCCTCCACGTCCAGCTTCGTCTCCGCCTGGGTCGCCAGCCCGACGTCCCTGGCAAGCAGAAGAGTCCGTACCGCCCCGCTGTCCGGGTTGTCGCCGGCCCCGCTCACAGGGACCCCGTGCAGCCGGATCGAGATTCGACCCAGCCCGCTCCGGCGCAGGGAGCGCAACAGGTCCGCCGAGGCACCCACACCGCACGGCAGGGACAGGCCCATCCGCAACCCGATGCGGGCACCGTGGCTCACCAACTGCGACAGGTCCGGCCGCCGCAGCGGATCGCCACCCGTCAGGACCAGCGAGACGGGACCGAACGTCCGGATGTCGTTCATGAGACGCATGGCGTCCAGCGTCGACAGCTCATCCGGATCCCTGTACGGCCGCGGCTCCACACCGCAGACACGGCAACCTTCACCAGCCCGCGTCGGCTCCCACAACACGAGAACCGGCGAACGCTCCAGGTCCACCTCCTCCGGCCGCAGCCCCGGCGACGCCGAGACCTCCGCCCGGACCGGCCGACCCACGCGGTCCCGCGCCACCCCACGACCGTCGAAGAACAGGTCGGAACCGGTTCCCGTGTATGCCGTGCCCATCTCGCCTCCCCGTTCGAACCCGGCATCGCGCCGGGACGCACCGGGTCCAACATACACGGTGCCACCGCACCTGTCTGTCGGGCGTCGCCTGATGTCCCCGGGCGGGCCTCTCACCTCGATGTAGGGGATCTCCCCACGCGGCCGCGTCCCAAAACGCATCAGCCGGACCCGGAGGACCGTGACTTTTTGCCCGATGCCGGGGTGGCGCAGGGACGGGGGATGCCGTTGTTCTCGGCGTGGACGCTTGCGGAACGGCGGATCGGGGCCCTGGCTGTCGGTCGGCGCACGGCTTGCCGTATGATCATCATGGAGCAGTACGCCCGGGCTGATCGAAAGGAGCCGTCGATGCTGCAGCGGATCGTGGTACCTCTGGACGGATCGGAGTTCGGGGACTACGCGCTGCCGTTCGCCGGGGTGGTCGCCCGCAGGGCCGGGGCGGCGGTGGACCTCCTGCACGTGCATCTTCCACATCACCGCGACCCGTGTATGGAGGCCATCACGCCGTACCGGTTCGAGGGTGTGGAGCTGGCGGACCGGGAATACGATCAGGAGTGGCTGGAGCGGGAAGAAGCGCTCCTGGAGGACCGGGCCCATCGCCTGTCGCAGGAGACGGGGGTGCCGGCGTACGTGCATATGCGGTCCGGCCGGGTCAGCACGGCGGTGGCGCTGGAGGTGTCGGAGAGGTGTGCCGACCTGGTGGTGATGGCGACCCATGGCGGGCACACGCCGGACGGCAAGCGGATCCCGTCGATCGCGGACCAGGTTATCCGTCACCTGGAGCGGCCGGTGCTGCTGGTGCGACCGGGCCCGGGCCGGCAGCCGCCCGAACGGGAGCCCGAGTTCGGCCGCATCCTGGTGGCGCTCGACGGGTCGAGCTTCTCCGAGCAGGTGATGGAGCCGTCGCTGGAGCTGGCCCGGCTCTTCGATGCGCGCCTGCTGCTCGTGACGGTGGTGTCGCCTTCCGCCAGCGTGGGCATCCGCTCGCTGGGGCTGGACCCCGTCGGCCTCCAGCAGCGGACCGAGGAGGCGGAGAGCTATCTGACGCGGGTCGCCGAGTCCGTGGGCGACGAGCTGCCGGAGCCGGATGTCGGGGTGGTCTCCTCCCGGGACCCCGCCCGGGCCATCCTGGAGTACGCGGAGCAGGAGGACGCGGATCTGGTGGCGCTGGCCACCCACGGTCGCGGCGGGCTGTCGCGGCTGCTCCTGGGCAGCACCGCCACGGAGGTGGTGCATCGCATGGAACGGCCGGTCCTGGTGTACCGTCCGCAGCCGGGGGTCACGGAAGACTGAGCCCGACGGGCCGGGGCTCAGGTCGAGGCGGCCACAGGCTGGAATGCCACGGTGCGGGTCCTCGGCCCGTCCCATTCGGTCAGGAAGACCTTCTGCCACGTGCCCAGGACCAGAGACCCGTCCTCCACCAGGAGGGTGAGGCCCGGCCCGGCCACCAGCGTCTTCAGGTGGGCATCCGAGTTCCCTTCGGCGTGGCGGTAGTCGCCGTCCTCCGGAAAGACGGAGCGCAGGGTGGACACGATGTCCCTGGCCACATCCGGGTCCGCGCCTTCGTTGACCGTGAGGGCGCACGTCGTGTGCAGCGACCACAGGTGGACGACCCCGTTCACCAGTCCCACGGCCCGGACCTGCTCCTGGACCTCCCCGGTGATGTCGACGAGCTCTTCCCGGCTCCCGGTGCGGACCTCGATGCGTTGCATGGCTCAAACCTTCCCCATTCGACGACGTAACGGGCCGACTCCACGATCTGGTGACGTGGTCGGTGCCGAAGCTCAGCCCACGGCGTCGGCCAGGGCATCCGCCGGATCGCCGGCCCGTTCCCGGCTCTGTCCTTCGCCCGCCCTTTCCAGCGCGATCTTGAGGAGAACGGGACCTACCAGGAGGTGGACGATGATCACCGCGGTCGTGACGGCTACGAAGGTCTCGCCGATGGCTGGAAGTTCACGGGCCACCAGGAGAGAGAGCCCCAGGGTAACGCCGGCCTGAGAAATGATCCCCATCCACGTCCAGCGCGTCACCAGGGGGGAACTGTCGGTGACCCGGGCGCCCAGCTGCGCGCCGGCCCATGTGAGCCCTCCTCGCACCAGCACGATGACCAGGGCCGTGAGCCAGTAGGCGCGCAGCGTCTCCAGGCTCAGAGCCGCGCCGGCCAGGGCGAAGAAGATCGCGAACACCGCCATGGCGTTGGCTTCGATGGCCTGGATCAGGTCGTCCCCGGCCTCCGTGAAGTTCTCGATGATGAAGCCGGCGCCCACGGCCGTCAGCAGCAGCTCCATGTGAAGCATCTCGGCCAGGAGCACCAGCACGAACGTGAAGGCCAGCGTCGCCAGCGCCGACCGGGCGCCGATCCGTTCCAGGTAGAACCCGAAGACGACGCCGGCGAGGCTGCCCAGCAGCAGGGCGCCGCCGACCTCCCACGCCACCACCCCCAGGACGGTGGCATCGAACGCTCCGCCAGGCTTCACCAGCGGCCCGGTCAGAGTCAGGGCAGCGGCGAATCCGACGATGACCAGGACGTCCTTGAAGATGGTCACACCCAGGATCGTCTCGGTCAGCTCGCCCGACGCACCCGTCTCGTTGATCACCGCGATGGTCGCGTCGGGCGAGGAGTTGGCGCTCCAGATCGCCAGCAGGAGACCCACGGCGATGGTCACGCCCCAGGACTGGTCCGCCAGGAACGGGACGAAGGGCCTCATCACGAGGACCATCGCCAGCATCCCGATGACGACCACCCCGCCCACGCTCAGGGTGATACCGACGATGGACCGGAACGCCTTCCGCAGCTCGCCCATTCGCAGCTCACCGCCGGCCATCAGGGCGATCAGGGCCAGGGCGATCTCGTCGATGCGTCGGAGCTGCTCCACCACCTCGCCATGCAACACGCCGATGCCGGACGGCCCCACCGCGATCCCTACCAGCACGAAGCCGGTGACGGCGGGCAGGCCCATGCCCCGGGCCACGGCCCCGGCCAGGAACGCCGTCAGCAGGACGAACCCCAACAGCGCCGTCGCCATCGCACCCGATTCCGACGTGACCTCCGTCTCCACCAGGACCCAGGCGAACGCCACCAGCGCCGCGATGGTCACCAACCGCTTCCCCGCACGGCGCAGCGCCAGCGACTCAGTCATCGGCCAGCCGCAGGATCAGCTCCGCCACCTCGCCGGGCGAGCGGGCGAACGCCGTCGCCGCCGTCTGCTTCGGTTCGGACTCGGACACCAGCACGCCTTCCCCACGACCGGACAGCGCCCGGAAGGCATCCTCGTCCGTCGTGTCGTCGCCGACGAAGAGCGCCGGGACCTCGCCGCCCTCGATGGTCTCCAGCAGGAACGTCGTCGCCCGGCCCTTGTCCCAATCCACGTCCGGCCGGATCTCCACGACCTTCTTCCCCTCCGTCACCCGCAGCCCGCCCCCGCACGACGACGCCACCGCCTGCCGCACCCGCTCCCCCGCACCCTCCCGCTCGGCACGCCGGTAGTGGACGCTCAACGTCAACCCCTTGTCCTCCACCTGCACGCCCGGCTCGCCGGCCAGCGCCTCCTCCAACGCCTCGGCACAACGACCCAGCTCGGCACGGGCCGACTCCGCCTCCGGGTGCACCCGGTCCAGCCCCGGCCCGTGGATCTCCAGGCCATGATTGCCCGCGTAGTACACCCCCTCCAACCCGACCCGGGACCGCACATCGTCCAGCCCGCGTCCGCTCACGATGGCCACGTCCGTGTCCGACCGCTCCACCAGCCGACGCAAGGCGTCCCCGGCGGCCGGCAGCAGCGCGGCATCTTCCGGGCGCGCCACGATGGGCGCCAGCGTCCCATCGAAATCCAGGCCCACGAACAGCGTGCCGGCCTCCTGCCGCCAGCCCCGCCACAAACCGATCCGGTCTCGCCAGTGCATGATCATGGTGGCGGACGTTAGCAGGCCGCCGGCACCTCGGCAAACGGGTCGCCTCGCCGCATTGCCCCGGTCTCACCCCGCCGTTAGTTTTCCTTCTGCCCGAAGCCGACCTCTTACTAAATCCTTGTCCTGCAATGAGATCGTTACGCTGGTTCGCCGTCGCGGCGCTCGCCGTCGTCGCGTGCGGCGAGGGGAAAACGCTGGCGTTCGGAGACGCCAACAGCGTCATCGTCATCGCGCCCGACAGCCTCTGGGAACAGGTGGCCGACACGGTGAGCACGGCCCTCGAGCCGCGGATCTACACGGTGCGGGACGAGAAGGCCTTCGAGCTGACCCATGTCTCGCCCATGAACGAGGACTGGCTGACGCTGAGGCAGTTCCGCCAGCTGGTCCTCATCGGCCAGGCCTCGGACCCTTGGGTCGCGAGGGTGCTGGACGAGTCGGTGCCGTCCGCTCCCGCGCTGGTCGAGCGGGAGGACGTGTGGGCGCGCGGCCAGATCGCGACGGTCCTACTGCTACCCCCCGGCGCCGGCGCACCCATGGTGCTGGAGATGCTGCCGGAGCTCCACGACCTGCTGGACATCCGGTTCCGCCGGTACGTGCGACAGCGCATGTTCGCCAGCGGCCGCAACGACACCCTGGCGACGCGTCTGGAGCGGGAAGCGGGATTCGGCATGGTGCTGCCGAACGTGTACCGCTGGCGGCAGGTCTCCGATTCGGCGTACATGTTCGTGAACGACTACCCGACGGCGGAGCAGCTCGTCCGGTCGATCCTGGTGACCTGGCGTGGCGCAGCCGAGACGGTGGGGACGGACGAGATCCTGGCCTGGCGCCAGGAGGTGGCGGACCGCTTCTATGACTGGGGCCAGGACACGGGGACGGAGCGGGTCCGGAGCGACACCATCCCCGGCTACGGGAGCGGCACTCGGGAGGTGCGCGGCGTCTGGACCGGGCGTATCGAGGGGTTCCCCCAGGGCGGCCCGTTCATCACGCGCCTGATCGTGTGCCCGGAGCAGGACCGCACCTACCTGGTGGACGCCTGGCTGTACGCCCCGGGCAGGGACAAGTACGAGTACGTCCTGCAGCTCGAGACCATCCTCGGATCGTTCCAATGCGGCGGCTGAGGAGTGGTCAGCCGTCAGCGATCAGCGCAGGCTCCACGGCTCGTACGTCCCGCGGTGGAGGTCCGGCATCGTGGTCTTCCTGGGGGCGCTTCGCGATGCGCTGCACGGTCGCCCCGGACCACGCGGCCGGTGGATCTCCGCCGGGGTCTGGCTGAGCCGGCAGGCCGGACCTGATCGCTGACGGCTCACGGCGCCCGGACCGACCGATCACCCGAGAGGATCCGCAAGCGACAGAATGTCTTTCGTACACCTGCACACGCACAGCGAGTACTCCCTGCTGGACGGGGCCAACCGCCTCCCCGATCTGGTGCGGCGCGCGAAGCATTTCGAGATGCCCGCCCTGGCCCTCACGGACCATGGCTGCATGTTCGGCGCCTGGGAATTCCGACAGGTCGCCGAACGGGAGGGGATCAAACCGATCCTCGGCATGGAAGCGTACGTGGCGACCGGCGACCGGCGGGACCGGACGGCGCCGCCGTCGGGGCGGCCGTACTACCACCTGGTGCTGCTGGCCCGGGACCGCCGCGGATACGAGAACCTGGTCAAGCTGACGTCCATCGGGTACCTGGAAGGGTTCTACCACCGGCCCCGCATCGATCGGGAGACGCTGGCATCACACGCCGAGGGGATCCTCGTCTCTTCGGCGTGCATGGCCGGCGAGGTCCCCCGGCATCTGCTGGCCGGCAAGGGGGCCGAGGCCCGGGAAGCGGCCGAGTGGTACGCCGACGTGTTCGACGGGCGCTACTATCTGGAGGTCCAGGCCCACGACACGCAGGGCCAGGCGGAGTTGAACCGCAAGATCTTCGAGCTGGCGGACGAGCTGGGCCTCCCCGTGGTCGCCACGAACGACGTCCACTTCCTCCGGGCCGAGGACCACGATGCCCACGACGTGCTGCTCTGCATCGGCCTCGGCAAGGACCGGGACGACCCGGACCGGATGCGCTACGACCGCGGGCTCTACCTGAAGAGCCCGGCGGAGATCGCCGAGCGCTTTCCCGACCGGCCGGACGTGCTGGAGAACACCCTGGCCATCGCGGACCAGGTCTCCGTGCCGTTCGAGAAGTCGTACCACCTGCCCAGCTACCCCATCCCGGACGACTTCGGGGATGAGAACGCGTTCCTGGAGCACCTGGCCCGGGACGGAGCGGTCCGGCGCTACGGCGAGCTGCTCCCGGACGATGTACGCGAGCGCCTCGACTTCGAGCTGGACGTCATCACCCATACCGGTTACGCGGGCTATTTCCTGATCGTCCAGGACTTCATCCGCTGGGCGAAGGACAACGGCGTGCCGGTGGGCCCCGGGCGCGGATCGGCGGCCGGGTCGCTGGTGGCCTACGCGCTGGAGATCACGGACGTGGACCCGCTCCGCTTCGATCTGCTCTTCGAGCGGTTCCTGAACCCGGATCGGGTGTCGATGCCGGACATCGACATCGATTTCTGTTACGAGCGCCGCGGACGCGTCATCGACCACGTGCGGGAGAAGTACGGCAAGGACTCGGTCGGCCAGATCATCACCTTCGGGACCATGAAGTCCCGGGCGGTGGTGCGGGACGTGGGCCGGGTGCTGGGCTTCGAGCCCGCCGAGACGGACCGGCTGGCGAAGATGATCCCCAACCCGCCGGGCAGCGGGGTCACGCTGGCCGAGGCGGTGGACCGGATCCCGGAGCTGCGAGAGGCCATCGCGGCGGACGACCGCGTGAAGCGGCTCATCGAGTACGCCAAGGTCCTGGAGGGGCTGTCCCGCCACGCGAGCGTGCACGCCGCCGGCGTCGTCATCGCGCCCGGCCCGCTCCCCGACTACGTGCCCGTGTGCACCCAGTCCAGCCGCGGCTCCGGCGACGACGAGGACGTGCTGGTCACCCAGTGGGACATGAACGCCCTCGAGCAGGCCGGCATGCTCAAGATGGACTTCCTCGGCCTGAAGACCCTCACGGTGATCCACGACGCCGTGGAAGCGATCCGCGCCATCCACAACGAGCTGCGACACCCGGGGCGCGGCGACCTTTACGAACGGATCGAGGACGTGCCACTGGACGATCCCGACGTCTTCGAGATGCTGGCCCACGGCGGCACCAGCGGCGTCTTCCAGTTCGAGTCTTCCCTGGCCACGGACAAGCTCCGGGCCATGCGCTGCGACCGCTTCGAGGACCTGATCGCCACCAACGCGCTCATCCGGCCGGGACCCCTGGACAGCGGCATGACCGATGTCTTCATCCGGCGGAAGCTGGGGAAGGACACGGTCCGCTATCCGCACCCCAGCCTCGCGGGCGTCCTGGAGCCGACGTACGGCGTCATCACGTACCAGGAGCAGGTGATGCGCATCGCCCAGGTCCTCGCCGGCTTCACGCTGGCCGAGGCGGACGTCATGCGGAAGGCCGTCGGCAAGAAGGACTCGGACCTCATCGCCGAGCAGCTCGAGAAGTTCACGCGCCAGGCCATGGAGCGAGGCGTGGAGCCCCGTACGGCCCGCGAGATCGCCGAGCAGATCGAGACCTTCGGCCGGTACGGCTTCAACCGGGCCCACAGCGTGGCCTACGCGCTGATCAGTTACCAGACGGCCTGGCTCAAACGCCACTACCCGGCCGAGTTCATGGCGGCGCTGCTGTCGTCGGTTGTGGACAAGACGGACGATGTCGTAAAGTACATTGCCGAATGTCGTGACCTGGCGCGGTCCGTCCCGGGACTGGCCAGGGGCGTGAACGTGCTGCCGCCGGATGTGAACGAGTCGGGCTGGAAGTTCACGCCGGTCTCCGACACCGAGATCCGGTTCGGGCTCGGTGCGCTCCGCGGCGTCGGCGAGGCTGCGGTCCAGGCCATTCTACGGGCACGCGAGGCGGGACCCTTCGAGTCTCTCTTCGACTTGGTGGAGCGGGCGGACCTGCGGGCGGTGGGCAAGCGCACGCTCGAGGCGCTGATCCAGGCCGGTGCGTGTGACTCCTTCGGCCATCGGGCCCAGCTCATGGCCGGGCTCGAGCTGGCCATGGGCGAAGCACAGCTGCGCCAGTCGGAACGCGATTCGGGCCAGGGCTCCCTGTTCGACGCGGCGGGCGCCGAGGCGCCGACACGGGAGCCGCCCGGGCTACCGGACGTGCCCCGCTGGGCGGAGACCGAGCGGCTCGCCCGCGAGAAGGAGGTGCTGGGCTTCTTCATCAGCGGCCATCCCCTGGACAAGTACCGGGATGAGGTGCACGTATTCGCGGGCGTCAACACGTCGAACCTGGAGAGACACCGGGACCAGCGGGTCGAGATCGCGTGCGTGGTCACGGCCGTGAGCCGTCAGATCTCGAAGCGCAACGGCTCCGAGTGGGGTCGCATCACGATCGAGGATTTCCAGGGAACGGCCACGGTCCTCGCCTTCGGCGAGAGCTGGGAGAAGCACCGGGAGCTGCTGGAGCAGGACGCGCCCGTCCTCATCCGGGGCCAGGTGTCGGGCCGGGACCGGGACGAGGAGGATCCGCCCATCTTCCTCGATGAGGCGGTGCCGCTGGCATCGCTGCGGCAGGCCGGTGACCTGGGACTGGAGGTCCGGCTGCGGAACGGGGAGGGATCGGCGGATCGCATCGAGGCGGCCACGGAGACGTTCCGGTCCCACCCGGGCCCGGCTCCGTTGTACGTCGTGTGGGACCCGCCGGCGGGAGACACCGGTCCGACCCGCCTGCGGTCGAAATCCATGAACGTGGACCTGTCCGACGAGATGCTCGGCGAGCTACGCGAGCTGTTCGGCAGGGACCGGATCCGCCTGGTGCGGAGCTGAAGGAACCCGGGGAGGCTGGATGAACGAACCGCTGAACATGGAACGCCGCATTGCGGAGCTGGAGGACCAGATCGACCGGTTGCGATCGCTGGCCGACGACGGCGGCCTGGATGTCACCGACGAGATCGAGACCCTCGAGGGCAAGGTCGAGCGCCTGAAGATGGACGCCTTCGAGAACCTGACCGCCATCGAGCGTGTGCAGCTCGCCCGGCATGCGAATCGTCCGTACACCCTCGACTACGTCCAGCGCATCTTCACGGACTTCATCGAGCTGCACGGCGACCGGGCGTACCGGGAAGACCCGGCCATCGTGGCGGGGTGGGCACGTCTGGACGGGCGATCCGTCATGCTCATCGGCCATCAGAAAGGCCGGAACATGAAGCAGAACCTGCGGCGCAACTTCGGCATGGCCCATCCCGAGGGCTACCGTAAAGCGCTCCGGCTCATGCGGCAGGCGGAAAAGTTCGGTCGGCCCGTGGTCACCATGATCGACACGCCCGGCGCCTTTCCGGGGATCGGGGCGGAGGAGCGGGGCCAGGCCGAGGCCATCGCCCGCAACCTGCGGGAGATGGCGCGGCTGGCCGTTCCCATCATCTCCGTGGTCATCGGCGAGGGTGGCAGTGGCGGCGCGTTGGCCCTGGGCGTCACGGACCGGATCCTCATGCTGGAGAACGCGACGTACAGCGTCATCACGCCGGAAGGCTGCGCGGCGATCCTGTGGAAGAGCCCCGACGCCCGTGACGAGGCCGCCGACGCCCTCAAGCTCACGGCCAGCGACCTCCTCCGCCTCGGCGTCGTCGACGAGGTGGTCCCGGAGCCGGTGGGCGGCGCCCACGCGGACTGGGACGCGGCGGCGAAACGGGTCCACGAAGCCCTCGCCCGGCACATGGATGAGCTGGTCCGCCGCGATCCGGACGAGCTACGCAAGGCGCGCTGGGCCAAGTACGATGCCATGGGTGCCTGGCACGCCCCGACCGGGTCGGGGACCTGACGCCATGGCCCGAATCGTGGAGGTGGGCTTCAAGGGCAACCGGCGGGACTACTTCGCCGCCGACCTGCCGGAGGTGGGCGTGGACGACTGGGTCATCGTCGAAGCCGACCGCGGCGAGGACCTGGGCCGTGTCACCGCCACCGGCGCCGTGGCGGAGCGCAAGTGCTCTGGATGTTCCACCGGCTGCACGGCACCGATGCCCGCGAAGCGCGTCCTCCGCGGGGCCCGGGACGAGGAGCTGCACCGCTCCACCGCCCTGCGCACAGACGAGGCCAGGGTCCGCAACGTGACCCGGGACAGGGTGGAGAAGCACGGCCTCAAGATGAAGGTCAGCGAGGCCGAATGGCAGTTCGACCGGAACAAGCTGACCATCTACTTCACGGCGGACCGCCGGGTGGATTTCCGGGAGCTGGTCCGTGACCTGGCACGTACGTTCCGCACCCGGATCGAGCTCAAGCAGATCGGGGTCCGGGATGAAGCGGCGCTCATGGGCGGCGTGGGACGGTGCGGCCGCGAGCTGTGTTGCTCCACCTGGCTGCGTGAGCTGAAGCCCGTGAGCCTCCAGCTCGCCAAGGACCAGCGTCTCTCCCTCAACCCTGCACAGATCTCCGGGTGCTGCGGCCGGCTCATGTGCTGCCTGACCTATGAGCACACGGCCTACGTGGAGGCGCGCAAGCGCTTCCCGCGGGAAGGCAGGACGCTACGCACGGCCGAAGGGTCCGAGAAGGTCGTCAGCGTCGACATCTGGCGTGAACGGGTCCTCCTCAAGGCCGAGGACGGCAGCCGCCGCACCGTGGAGCTCGACGAGCTGAAGCGGGAAGTGGCCAGGGCGGGTGGCGGTCCGCTGACCGGCAGCCGCGACCGAAACCGGAGGAGCGACGAGGACGACGTCTCGTGAGCCCCAGGACGCGATACTACATCACGACCGCCATCGACTACGCCAACGGCCTGCCCCACATGGGTCACGCCGTGGAAAAGATCGGCGCGGACGCCATGGCCCGCTACGCTCGGCTCAAGGGCGAAGCGGTCCAGTTCGTCATCGGCATGGACGAGCACGGCCAGAAGGTGCTCCAGAGCGCCGACGCGGAGGGCGTCACGCCCCAGGAGTGGGTGGACCGGATCGCCCGGGCCTTCGAGGAGGCCTGGTCCACGCTCCACATCAGCCACGACGACTTCATCCGCACCACCCAGCCCCGGCATCACCGGGCGGTCCAGGAGATGGTCCGCCGGATGCAGGAGGCCGGGGACATCTACCAGGCCACCTACGAGGGGTACTACTGCATCGGCTGTGAGGGCTACAAGACCGAGGACGAGCTGGAACCTCGCGACGGGCCGCTGGGGGCCGGCACGCCGTCGCCGGAGCGGGCCCGGCACCTGTGCTGCCCCCTCCACACGAAGCGGGACCTCCTCTGGATGCAGGAGGAGAACTGGTTCTTCCGCCTGTCCAGGTACCAGGAACGACTGCTGGACCTCCTGGACGAGCGGCCCGAGTTCGTCCAGCCCGAAATCCGGCGCAACGAGATCCGACGCGTTCTGGAGAGCGGTCTCGAGGACATCTCGGCCTCGCGGCTGCGACTGCCCTGGGGCGTGCCGTGGCCCGACGACGACACGCACACCGTCTACGTGTGGATCGACGCCCTCACCAACTACCTGTCCGCGACCGGCTTCCCGGAGGACGGGTACCAGGCGTACTGGCCGGCGGACGTCCACGTCATCGGCAAGGACATCACCCGCTTCCACTGCATCTACTGGCCCGCCATGCTCATGAGCGCCGGCGTGGCCCTTCCCCGCACGGTGTGGGCCCACGGGTTCATCCAGTACGCCGGCGGCAAGCTCTCCAAGTCGGAAGGCGTCGCCGTGGCGCTGGACGACGCCATCGGCCGGTACGGGCCCGACGCCTTTCGCTACTATCTGCTCCGCGACGTGCCCTGGGACGGGGACGGCGACTTCGCCTGGGAGCGCTTCGACGACGTCTACACCGCCGAGCTCGCCAACGACCTGGGCAACCTGGCCAACCGTAGCCTGTCCATGATCGAGCGCTACCGCGACGGCGTCGTCCCCGATGGCGAACGGACCGGACTGGACCAGGCCATCGCCGACACCCTCGTCCGCTACCGGGCGGCCATGGACGCCAACTTGCTGCACCAGGGCATCGCCGCCACCCGGGAGCTGGTCTCCGCGGCGAACGGCTTCGTCGAGGAACGGGCGCCGTGGAGCCAGGCCAAGGACCCCGACCAGGCGGCCGCTCTCGACGCCTCCCTCGCCTCCCTGGCGCGAAGCCTCGCCGCGCTGACCGCTCTCCTCCACCCGTTCATGCCCGCCAAGATGGAGAGCCTGGCGGGGCGCCTCGGCGTGGCGGTTCCCGAATTGGACGACGTCGCCGCCCTGGACCTCGCCGGACGGACCGTACACCGGGGCGAGGTCCTCTTCCCGAGACCCGACCGGTAACCAGTGCGATGCGTCGGAAAAAAGATCGTACATGCCTGAATCGCGCCGGTGACGCGGACCGGGACGAACCCGCTGTCGCAGAGGAGGATACGCGATCCCGGGAAGAGGAGGGTACGGCTCTTGCCTACGGTAAGCGTCAGGATTTCCTTGACGGCGAGAGCCGACAAAGGCTATCGTAACCACCTCTCCGAACGGCTCAAGATGGGGCACGCGCACCACGACGCTACGCCCGACCCGGCCTGGCCCGGGGAAGACGTACTTTCGACAGGTGGATGCGATGGCACGTGAGCGGTGGACCCTCGTGGTCGTCCCCGACGATGATGCGGACGTCCGGCAGTACCGGTTGTCGCGCCGTACCCTTCGTCTCGGCGTCGCAGGCGCCCTCGGGGTACTTCTCGTGCTGGTGGGACTGGCGGTGGCGTTCTTCGTGGAGGAAGACCAGCGCCTCGAGGCGCGGCGCCTCGCCCGGGCCAATGCACTCCTGGCGGAGGAAGTCCAGGGCATCCGGACCAGGCTGACGGAGCTCCAGGCCAACTTGGGCCGGCTGGCCGAACAGGATGAAAAGTACCGTCTCTTGGCCGGCCTCGAGACCTTCGATGAGGACGTGCGTCAGGCGGGCATCGGTGGTCCCGGGACGGAGACGTTGCAGGCGACGGCGCTTTTCCAGGTGGATGAAGACCTGGGTTCGCTGGCGTTCGAGACGACGGAGGACCTGAATACGCTGCTCCGTCGTGCCCGGATGCTGGAGACGAGCTGGTCGGAAGCCACCGCCACGTTGGAGCGCCAGAATGCCCGCTGGCAGGCCACTCCCTCGATCCTGCCCGTGGCCGGCGACCCCGACAAGGCCATCACGAGCGAGTTCAGCGAGAGCCGGCTGCACCCGATCCTCCACATCCGGCGGCCGCACCGGGGTGTGGACGTGGTGGCTCCACGGGGCGCTCCGGTGTTCGCCGCGGCCAAGGGGCGCGTGGTCTTCGTGGCGCCGAACGGCGATTTCGGCTGGATGGTGGAGATCGACCACGGCTTCGGCCTGATCACGCGGTACGCCCACGTGCAGCGGAACCCGCCGGTCAAGCTCGGGGACATCGTGGAGCGTGGGCAGAAGATCGCGGAGGTGGGCGAAACAGGTCTCGTCACGAACCCGAGCCTCCACTACGAGGTCCTGGTCAACGGACGTCCTCATAACCCGCGCGATTTCATCCTCGGGGATGTCCTGCCCTTCTGAGCGCATCCCAGCGCCGTGGTTCACCTGCGAGCGCCGTCTGCGGCGCTCTTTTTGTTGGGTCCTGGCACTCCTGACGACCTGCGCCGCGCCGGCCTCCGCCCAGGCGCCCGGCCTCGGGACACCGACCGTGCTCGCCGCGGACGGCGGCCCGACCGTGGTCGCCCGACCGGGGCTCGGCGTGCCCCTCGTGACGATCCGGCTTTCGGTCCCGGTGAACGACGCCGCGCACCCGGGGGCCGGCCGCGTCCTGGCGCACCTGGCGAGCCCGGATCTGGAGGGTGCGGTAGCGTCCACGGGTGGAACGGCCGTCATCGAGCGGCGTCCGGCCCGGACGGTCTACACCGTGACGGGCCCGGCCCGGTCCTTCGACCTGCTCGCGGCCGCGGTGCGGTCGGCGGTCCTCGACCCGCCCTTCACCACGGACGCCCTGCGCCGGGCAACGGCCACCGCACGGCATGAGATCCGGGCCACTCTCGAGCGGCCGGAGCCCCGCATCCGGGCCCTGCTCCGCCAGCGGCTGTCCCCGGTCGTCCTTGCCACGGCGGACGACACCGCGCCCCTCGGCCGCCTCGACCTGGAGGGCATCCGCCACCTGTGGAGCAGCCAGTATTTGCCCGCGCGCATGAACGTCCTGGTCGTGGGAAACATACCGCGACCCGTGGTCCGGTCGGCCTTCGCCTGGTGGAGCGAGCCCGCGGTGCCCGGTTCTCCCCCGGACACGGCCACGCCACCGCGGCCGCGACCGGAGCCACAGCTACTGCTCCCCTGGGCCGGGCTCGGGTATCGACTCCCCGTCGCGGAGCCGGCCGTGGCGGTGGTGGCGGCGGAGCTGGTCCGGCGACGCGTCGTCGCATCCGCGCTGACCGACGGCACGGCGGAGGTGTGGTGGCACCCCGATGCGCACGCGCTGGTCGTTCTCGGGTCGGCGCAGGCGGACACACCCGCCCTTCGCGCGGCCCGCTCCAGCTCCCCGGCCCTGACGGCCGGGCCGTCCGATGAAGCGCTGGGTGCGTCGGACCTCGTG
This sequence comes from uncultured Gemmatimonadaceae bacterium, assembly GCA_964416095.1. Lineage (GTDB taxonomy): Bacteria > Gemmatimonadota > Gemmatimonadetes > Longimicrobiales > RSA9 > CAYQCY01. The sequence goes on along the minus strand of CAYQCY010000016.1, from coordinate 5,049 downwards.
CTGTACCTCCGTCGCATGGTGGCGGAAGCCGCCGCCCTGCTGCATCCCGACGCCGTCACCGACGCCGCGCGGGCGCTCCGCTTCGAGATCCGTCACGCGGCACGGACGGCCCGCGGCCTCGCCGCGTTCGCCGGCGGACTCCATGACGCCACAGGCCGGCACGACGCCGCCGACCGCCTTCTGCGCGGCCTGCACGGCGTGGACGCGGGTGCCGTCCAGACGCTGCTCCGGCAGCTCCTGAGCTCGAACCCGGCATTCGTGGAGGTCCGGCCATGATCCGGCTCCTCGCCGTTGCGCTCCTGGTTGCCACGTGGGGCGGGGCAGCCGAAACGACGCGGTTCCCGGCCCCTCCGGCGCGGGTGGGGGCGGGTCAGGCTCCGGCGGCCGTCCTCGTCGGGACCCGGACCCGCGGCGAACGTGTCCATGTGAGCTCTCAGCGCGGCACGCTCGTGGCCGTGAGCATCGCCTTCCCCGTGGGTGCCGTCCACGAGACGCCCGAGGAGGCGGGCGTGACCCAGCTCGCCGCCCATGCCCTGGTGGAGAGTCTCGCGCCCCGGCTGGACTCCCTGGGGGCCCGGGTGCGGGTGGGCTGCGGCCGCAGCGCCACCTCCTTCACCATGCTCGCGGCCCCGGACCGCTGGCGGGACGCCTTCCGGTACGTCGTGGACGCCCTCGCCGCCCCGACGATCCCGGACGACGCGCTCGAGTCGGCACGCACCGCCCGCGCCGCCACCGCCCGGCTGGACAACGGGAATCCCACCTGGCAGATCCGGGTCGTGACCCGCCAGGCGCTGTTCGGCGTGACGGACCCCCGGGCCCGGCCGGTCTGTGGCCTCCCGGAGACCATCGAGCTGGTCCACGCCGACACCGTCAGGGCCCGGGCCCGGTCGGCGTTCCGTCTCGGCCGCGCCGCGGTCGCCGCGCTCGGTCCCGTGGAGCGCGGAGCCCGGGACTTCCTGGAGGCCGGGATCGGGCCGGGCGAAACAGCGGACACCGCCCGGGACGTCTCCGTCCGAGACGACACCCGGGCGGCGGAGCGGAACACCATCACCGCCTGGACCGGACTGGCCTTCCCCGTGCGCGATCCCGTGGACGAGACGGCCCTGCGCCTCCTCGGCCAGCACGTGCGCGACGCCATCGGCCCCGCCCCCGACCGGACCGGCGTGCTCGGCGTGGCCACCGAGGTGGAGCGCCACACCGGCGGCGGAGCCCTGTACGTATACTTCCTGTCCGAACCGGAGTCGGCGCCGGCGTGGGCGGACCGCGTCCGGGAGCGGGTGGAACGGGTGGCCCGCGCCGGGCTCCCCGAAGGGACGTTCCCCGCGCTCCTGCGCCGGTTCCGCGGCATGCGTCTTCTGGAGCTGGAGACACCCGAAGCACGGGCCCGGGAGGCGGCCGACCGCCTGCTACAGGGTCGGGCGCCCGCACCGCTCCCGCTGGACGATGTCGACCCGTCCGTTCTCCAGCAGGCGGCCGCCCGCCTCGGTGCGCCAGCCCGGGGATTCGTCGGGCCGGCACCCCTGCTCGAAGCCGTTTTGCCTTGAAATTGCCGGCCACGGTTCGTAACTTGCACCGGTTTCCATCGAACCCCCCACCCGGAGTACGCTTCATGAAACGCACCGTGCTGCTGACCATGACGGTTGCTTCCGCAGCGCTGTTGAGCGCCTGTGGCGGCGGGCGGGTCGCGGTCCAGGCGCAGCTCGAGGAAGACGGCGAGGCTCAGCCGCTGTCGGACCTGGAAGTCTGGCTGCTGCCCTACGACCGGGACGCCGTCTTCGACTCCCTGGCCGAGGCGCACCCCGAGCCGGAGCCCCAGATCTCGGACTCGGTCCTGGATCTCCAGGACCGGGTGATCGCAGCGCAGCGGGCGTGGCAGGAGGCCCAGGCCGAATGGAACGCCCTCCGCGACAGCCTGCGCGCCATCTCGGAGCAGATAGAAGGGCTCAGCCGCGCGTCCGGCGAGTACGTGGCCCTGTTCCGCGAGTTCAACGAGCTGGAGCCCCGCGTGGAGGAGCTGGACGAGGAGACTGAGGAGCTGTTCCAGACCTTCACCCAGCTCCAGAGCCGTCTGACCGCCCAGACCCAGGAGATCCGGTTCCGCAGGGCGAACTGGGGCGATGAAGCGTTCGCCGATGTCGACGCCGTCTTCGCGACGCGCATCGAGGAGCTGGGCCGTGAGCCCCGGGCGGACACCACCGATGCCACCGGGGTCACCTATTTCTCCGCCCCCGCCGGCGACTGGTGGGTCTACTCCCGCTACGAGCTCCCCTTCATGGAGCTGTACTGGAACGAGCCCATCGAAGTCGTGCGCGGCGAGACCGTCACGGTGCGGCTGAACGAAGAGACGGCGGAACGACGCCAGAAATTCTAGCGGAATGAACGACACGGCACAGGCGCCGCTGACGCTGGAGATGGACGGCGACGGCGTCGCCTGGCTCGTTTTCGATACGCCCGGCCGGTCGGTCAACATCCTGACCAGAGGGGTGCTCGAGCGGCTGGACGACCTGCTGGGCACCCTCGAAGCAGGCATCGCCGAGGGCCGTGTCCGGGGCGTCGTCATCCGGAGCGGCAAGGACGGCAGCTTCATGGCCGGCGTGGACGTGGACGAGATCGCCGGCATCACGGACCTCGAGGAGGGCAGGGCGAAGGCCCGCCGTGGCCAGGCGATCTTCCAGCGTCTGCATCGTCTCGGTGCGCCCACCGTGGCCGCCATCGACGGGCTCTGCCTGGGCGGCGGGACGGAGATGGCGCTGGCCTGCGATGTGCGGCTGGCGTCGGATCGGCCGGAGACGAGGATCGGCCAGCCGGAGATCCGTCTGGGGATCATCCCGGGCTTCGGCGGCACCGTGCGGCTCCCGCGGCTGGTGGGCCTGATGGAGGCGTCCGACCTGATCCTGACGGGCCGCAGCGTGGACGCCCGCAAGGCCCACCGCATCGGCCTGATCGACGAGCGGGTGCATCCGTCCCTGCTGTACGAACGGGCCCGTGAGCGCGCCCTGCAGCAGCCCGAGTCGGAGGGCCCGGACCGCGGTCTCGCGAAGCGGCTGCTGGAAGAGACGCCGCTCCGTCGGGCCGTGCTCTGGCAGGCGAAGCGTCGGACCCTGGCGGAGACGGGCGGGGACTACCCGGCCCCGCTCCGGGCCATCCGGGTGATGCGGCGCACGGCGTCCATGGAGCTGGAGCGAGCTCTCGAGCTGGAGGCCGAAGCGGTGGGCGAGCTCATCGTCTCACCGATCTCCAAGAACCTGGTCCACGTCTTCCGCCTGCTGGAGGGGGCGAAGAAGACGGGTCCGGATGCGGATCCGGTGCAGGTGGAGCGGGTGGGCATCCTGGGCGCCGGGACCATGGGCGGGGGCATCGCCCAGCTATTCGCGTACCACGACCACGATGTGCGCCTGAAGGACATCGACGCCGACGCCCTGAAGCTCGGTCTCCGGCACGCCCGTTCCATGTTCGACAAGGCCGTGAGCCGGCGGAAGCTCACCCGTCGGGAGGCCGACCGGAAGATGGACCGCATCGCGCCCACCCTGGATGATTCCGGCTTCGGCATGGTGGAGCTGGTCATCGAGGCGGTCGTGGAGCGGATGGACGTGAAGAAGGAGGTCCTGGCGGAGGTGGAGACGCTGGTCGGGCCGCAGACCGTCCTCACCACGAACACCTCGGCCCTCTCCGTCACCGAGCTGCAGGAGGCGCTGGATCGACCCGAGCGGTTCTGCGGGCTCCATTTCTTCAACCCGGTCCACAAGATGCCCCTGGTGGAGGTGATCCGCGGTCAGGACACGGGGGACCGGGCCATGGCCACCGCCCTGGCCGTGGCCCGCACCCTGGGCAAGAGCCCCGTCATCGTGCGGGACGGGCCGGGCTTCCTGGTCAACCGCATCCTGGGGCCGTACCTGAACGAGGCGGGGCACCTCCTGGCCGAGGGCGTCCCTGTACGCACCGTGGATCGCGCGTTGACGGGATTCGGCATGCCCATGGGCCCGTTCCGGCTCCTGGACGAGGTCGGTCTGGATGTGGCGGGCCATGTGGCGAAGCTCCTGCACGACGCCTTCGGCGAACGCATGGTCCCCCCGCCACCCCTCGCGGCGCTGCCGGGCACCGGGCGCCTCGGCAGGAAGGGCGGTCTCGGCTTCTACCGGTACGAGAACGGCAAGGAGAAGGAGCCGGACGCGGGCATCTACGACGAGCTGGGCGATGCGGTGCCGCGGCGGCGGAAGCAGATGGCCCCCGAGCTGATCCGGGACCGCTGCATCCTCGTCATGGTGAACGAGGCGGCCCGGATCCTGGACGAAGGAATCGTGGACCGTCCCGGCGATGTGGACCTGGCCATGATCACGGGGACGGGTTTCCCGCCGTTCCGGGGCGGCCTGCTCCGTTACGCGGACTCCGCGGGGCTCGCCACGGTGCTGCGGAGGCTCGATGCGTTCCGGAACCGGCACGGCGAGCGGTTCGCGCCGGCACCGCTGCTCGTGGAACGGGCACGAGCCCGCAGAGGGTTCTACGACTGAGCGCCCTCGTGACGCCCGGAACCGGCGACTTCGCACCGGACGCGGTCCACGGCCGGCCGCCGCTCTCCATGACCTTCGTCGACATCCACTACCACCGGCCTCCGGATCGCCGGACCATCTTCCACCAGCGGCTGGTGCACAGGACGCCGGACGTGCTGGTCACGCTCATGGAGGAGACGCCGCTGGACCGGCCCGTCCGCGTCGGCGGCGCCACCGTCCTGGAGGCGGGCGCGCCCGTCGTCTGGTTCACCTTCCCCGGTGCCTGGCACGACATCGGGCGCTTCCACACCCGGGACGGTCGCTTCACCGGCTGCTACGCCAACATCCTGACCCCGGTACGGTTCCTGGACGACACCACGTGGGCGACCACGGACCTGTTCCTCGACGTGTTCCTGGAGCCGGTCGGCACCACGCACCTTCTGGACGCGGACGAGCTGGCGGAGGCGCAGACGCGCGGTGAGGTGACGGCGGCCCAGGCGGCCGCGGCGAGGGCCGAGGCGGACCGGATCGTCGGCCTTGCCCGGTCCGGCGGCTGGCCACC
>CAYQCY010000015.1:40988-44894 GCA_964416095.1 uncultured Gemmatimonadaceae bacterium | reverse complement strand
TGGACGCTGGCCTACATCATCGGCCGGGAGTGGGAGCCGTTCGCCGTGGTGGAGTACGACCGGCTGCGGGCGGGCACCACGTCGTTCTCGGGCCGCTACCTCGCCGTGGTGGATGGCACGCCCACGGACGTGTGGATGGCGGGCGCGCTGGAGTCGCTCATCGCGTACGAGATGGACACGTACCGCGCCCAGCGCCCGGTGGCCTACACCAACTGGCCGACGCTGGACCCGCTGGACCACCCGTCGGAGACCACGGTGGAGGAGGAGGTGGCGATCCGTGAGGCACTGGGCGAGCGTATCGAGAAGCGGCCCGTGGAGTACGACAACGACGTGACTTCGCTGGACGCGACCCTGATCCGACCGACCGGGCGCTTCCCCGCCGGCCTCTTCGCCTCGTTCCACGCCTACCCGTACTACCCGGACTTCATGACCCTGGACGACGCGTACGCCGAGGCCGCGTCGCCCTGGGGCCCGTCCCGCTATTTCGGCTACCTGCGCGCCCTGGCCCGGCATCACGGCGACATGCCGGTGCTCATCGCCGAGTACGGCGTCCCCACGAGCCGCGGCTCGGCCCACATGCAGCCGGAGGGCTGGCATCACGGCGGCCTGTCCGAGGCGGACATGGCACGCATCGACGCCCGGCTGACCCGCGAGATCGCCGCCGCCGGCCTCGCCGGAAGCGCGATCTTCGCCTGGATCGACGAGTGGTTCAAGAAGAACTGGCTCGTCATCGAGTTCGAGCTGCCCGCCGACCGGAACCGCCTGTGGCTGAACCGGCTGGACGCCGAGCAGCAGTACGGCATGCTGGCGCTGGAGCCCGCGCCGCCCGTGCCGGGCCGGACGCTGGCCGACCGTCTGCCGCGGTGGCTGGACATGGAGCCGCTCTACACGACCGCCGACGGGGGCCGCATCCGGGCGGCGGCCGACGAGGCGTACCTCTGGCTCTGCATCGAAGGGCCCGGCGCCCACCCCGGGGACGAGGCCATGATCGGGTTCGACGTGGTGGACCCGGACGCCGGCGAGCTGCGCTGGCCCGACGGCGAAGGCCCGCCGCTGCCCGTGGGGATCGAGTTCGCCCTGACCATCGGCCAGGATGGGCTCCGGCTGCTGGCCCATGACGCGTACGTGCCCTGGCGCATCGTCGAGGTAGGCCGGGAGCTCGGCGGACGGTCTCAGCCGCCGCCACGGATCCGCGACCCGCTGCCGGGCCTTTTCAGCGGCCGGCTGGAACAGCGGCGGAACCGGCCCTACCAGCCGGTGGCGGATGACGACGGCGGCTACGCGCCGATCCGGGTCGTCACGAACCGGCGCCGGTACACGCGGGACAGCACGGAGATCGCGGCGTACGGCTACGACCGGGGCATCCTCCGCCAAGGCGAGCCGCCGGACGGCGACTGGACCCGCCTGCCCGGATCGGCGGTGCTCGAGGTCGGCATCCCGTGGGGCCTGTTGAACGTCACGGACCCGAGTCAGCGGCGGGTCCTGTACGAGGAGAAGCGGTTCCTGCGACGGTTGCCCGCCGTCTTCGGCACGCGCACCATCGAAGGGATCCGCATCGTGGCGGCGATCCGGCGGGGGGACGCCTGGCAACCGTTGCCGGGGAGCGGACGGGCGGAGGACGCATCCCTCTTCACGTGGGACACGTGGGACGCCCCCCGCTGGCGCGTCCGTCGGCGACCGGTGGTCGACTCATTGCGCATGGTCTACACCGAGCTGGAAGAGAGAGGCGGCATCCCATGAAGCGCCGGGTGCTGGGCCCGGCCGTGACGGTGCTCCTCATGCTCGCCTCGGGACTCGCCGGCCAGACGCCGGCTGACTCCGCCTGGGACGCCGGCGACATCGCCCGGGCCCGGGAGCTCTACGCCGCGCGCCTGGCCCGGGACTCGTCCGACATCCGTGCCCTTCACCGCCTCGCCCTCATCCACGGGTGGAGCCAGGAGTACGACGAGAGCCTTGCCCTCTTCGACCGGCTCCTGGAGCTGTTCCCGGCGAATCTGGATGCCCGGGTCGACCGGACCCGGGTCTTCGCCTGGAAAGGCGACATCGCGCGCGCCATCGGCGAGATAGAGGAGCTCCTCGAGTCGGACCCCACGTACCGACCCGCGCTGGAGGCGCTGGCCACCTTCCGCTCCTGGGCCGGAGAGTTCGAGCAGGCTCTCTCGCTCTACGATCGGATCAGCCGCTTCGATCCGGACGATCCGACCATCCACTACGAGCGCGCGCGGGTCCTCGGCTGGGCCGATCGGTTCGACGCGGCCCGGGTCGTTTACGACTCCCTGCTCGCGGCGAATCCCGACGATGTGCGGGCACTGCTGGGCCTCGGACAGATCCTCATGTGGTCCGATCAGCTGGACTCGGCGCGGGTGGTGTACCGGCGGGTCCTGGCGCTCGACCGCGGCAACAGGGACGCCCTCACCAGCCTGGCCCGGGCGGCGAGCTGGAGCGGCGACCTGGTGGAGGGCGAGCGTCGCTGGCGCGCCATCGTGGCGTCGGACCCGCAGAGTGCGGACGCGCTGGTCGGTCTGGGCCGGACGCTCCGCTGGCAGGGTCGGGAGGCGGCCGCGAAGCCGTTCATCCAACGGGCGCTGGAGCTGAGCCCGGGCAACACGGAGGCCCGGGCGCAGATGCGCTGGATCCATGCCGCGCTGGGCCCACGGGTGGCGCCGACCGTCGCCTACGAGTGGGACTCGGACGGCAACCGCATCCTGACCACCTCGGGCCACGCGGCGTGGCACCCGGCGGCCCGGCTCGATCTGCGGCTCGACCTCTACTACCGGAGCGCGCGTCTCGTCGACATCATCGACGACGCACGCGGGTCCCGGGGCGGCACCCTGACGACGCAGGTTCAGCTCGCCCCCGGATGGAAGCTCGCGGCTTCGGGCGGAGTCGGCGTGCCGAGCCTGGCGGGCGTGGAGGGCACGGCCACCTACGGCCTCACCGTGGCGACGCCGCCCCGCCACCGGGTCCGGGGGGCGCTGGTCGTCGGCCGTGAGCTGCTGGACGCCACCGCCGTCCTCATGGCCAACCGGGTCGCCTACGACCAGGTCTCCCTGAACCTGGGGACCCGGCTGGGCTCGTGGGCGGTGGAGGGAGCCGCCTCCGTCGCCTGGTTCGAGAGCCTGGTCACCGCCAACGGCAACCGGCGCCTGGCGGCGAACGCCGTGGCCACTCGCCGCGTCACGCCGTGGCTCGATCTCGGACCCAGCCTCCGCATCTTCGGGTTCGACGCGGACCTGACGGAGGGCTACTTCGACTCGGAGCTGTTCGCGTTGCTGGAGGCGCCGGCCAGCTTCTCGACGCGTCTCGGCGCCCTGGATGCGTCCCTCGGCCTGGTCCCCGGTCTCCAGAAGATCCGGTTCGACGGACCCCTGAAGGGCGCGTTCCGCACCACCGGGCGGCTGGCGTGGCAGGCGGGGCCCGGCCGCCACCTGTCCCTCAGCGCGCTGTACGCCGCGAACGGCGCCAGTCCCTTCGCCGACCAGGTCGTCGACTACCGGTACTTCGCCCTGAACGTCCGGGCCCGCTGGGTGTTCTGACGCGGTAGCCCTACCTGCCGAAGCCCTTCCGTTCCATCACGCCCCAGCTCTGGCGGCCCATCATGGCCGTGAAGGTGCCCTTGACGCGCCAGTACTGGGAGAGCTGCCGGTAGCCGAAATTCTCCACCACGGCCAGCAGGAAGAGCCGGACCAGGTCGGACCAGCGGTGGTAGCGGCGGAAGCTGAGCTCTTCCAGGCCCACGGCGGCCACGGACAGCGTGATGCCAAGGAAGAAGGCCACCATGAGGAAGGCCACCAGGAACGGCGTCGAGACGGCGCCCAGGAACAGCGCGGCCACGAAGGAGAGGTAGCCGCCCAGCTCGATGAGGGGGCCGAACATCTCCAGGATGTAGAAGTACGGGAACGCGAA
>CAYQCY010000015.1:0-40888 GCA_964416095.1 uncultured Gemmatimonadaceae bacterium | reverse complement strand
CGGATGATCCCGCCCGCGGCGATGGTGGACTCGTCCTCCAGGAACGGCCGCACGACCCGGGTCAGGGCCTGTGGCTCCAGCAGCGTATCCGAGTCCATGGCACAGAAGTAGGGCGTGCGGCAGAAGTTGAGCCCGGCATTGAGGGCGTCGGCCTTGCCCCCGTTCTCCTTGTCGACGACCCAGAAGTCGGGCTCCTTGCGGCTCCGGTAGACGGCCCGTACCCGGGCCGTGGGCAGCTCGGCGGTAGGCACCCGCGGCGCCGGCTCGAGCTCGAACGCTTCCTTCAGACGCTCCAGCGTCGCGTCCGTCGAGCCGTCGTTCACCATGACGATCTCGTAATCCGGGTACTCGACCATGCGGAGCGACTTCACCGATTCCACGCACGTGGCCTCCTCGTTGTACGCGGGCGCGAGGAGCGTGACGGGCGGCGCGCCGGCCGACGTGATCAGGTCGGTCACGTCGATGGAATCCAGGCGCCGGGCGTACTTCTGGAGGGCGCGGAACGCCACAAGGCTCATGGCCAGGTACGTGATGTTCAGGACCACGAAGTACACCAGGACGACGTAGTTGAACGCACCGAGGAACGCGGCGAGGGCTGCGGTCACGCCTCCACCTCCGCCAGCGCCTCCCGGGCCAGCTCGGCCCGGGGGTGCCGTGAGCGGGCCGTGGCGACCAGCGCCGACGAGGCCCCGATCTCGTCCAGTGCCCGGGCCGCGTGCATCGCCACCCAGATGGACGGGTCATCGAAGGCGAGCTGGAGCAGCCCGATGTCCTGCTGGGAACCGATGGCGCCGAGCGCCGTCGCCGCTTCCGCCCGCACCGGCATCCGGGGATGATCGATGAGGCCACGGACGGACGGCAGGTGCTCCGGCCGGCCGACGCGGGCGAGGAGGCGCAGGGCGGCCGCCAGCAGATCCGTGTCGCTGGCCGTCCGCAGCACCTCTGCCGCCGCGTCGCCTGCCGCGAGGTGGTTCAGCCGGCGCAGGGCATCGGCGGCTACGGTCCGGACGCTGGGCTCCCGGCTCTGGTCCCTCAGGACCGCCAGCAGGTGGGGTGCCACCTCCGGTCCGATGGAGGCGAACATGGAGGACAGGAAAGCCGTATCCCAGCCGGTGAAGCGGTGGAGTCGTTTGAGCACGTGAGCCGCGAACTCCGGATGTCGCTCCGACGAGAGCGCCCGGGCGGCGACCATGGCCACCAGCGGAGACGGGTCGTCCAGAGCCCCGATCACCGTCGCGGCGTACTCGTCCAATCCGAGCATGCTCAGGGTCTGGACGGCCCGGGCGCGGCGCTCGGCGTCCGCCGTGTCGAGCTGCCCGGCCACTTCCCGGAGGTAGGGCCGGGCCAGGGTCCCGAGCACGTCCCGTTCCTCGCCGCGGAGGCGCCGCGCAACGAGCACGAGGAAACGGACGAAGTGGAGCCGGTCCTTGTACGCGACCTCGACCCAGACCCGCTCCGGCGGCACCTCCCCGTTCAGGAACTCGAGCACCAGGGGCTTCCAGCGCGCCTCGAGCCGGGCCCAGCGCCGCTCCTTGCGCACGTTCCTGTAGCGCAGCCACAGGGTCGCCAGCCCGAACAGGAGCGCCAGCAGGACCAGGACCATGCAGGCGACGGCGATCACGATCAGGACCCGCGCTTCCAGCGGGTAGGTCGTCGTCAGCCGGGTCAGGAGACCGGTCACGGCCCGGTCCGGAGAATCTGCTCGAGACGTTCCAGCAGGAGGGTCGGATCGAACGGCTTCGGCAGCACGCCCCGCGCGCCCTCGGCCCGGAGCCGCTCCACCTCGTCGGATCCCGCCCGGGCCGTCAGGAAGACCACGGGGATGTCCACGGTCTCGGGGTCGTCCCGGAGCGCTCGGACCAGGGCGACGCCGTCCATGTCCTCCATGAACAGGTCCGTCACCACGACGTCGGGCGGGTCGCTCCGGATCGCTTCCAGCCCTTCGAGGCCGCCGCTGGCCGTACGCACCGTATGACGCCCGTCCCCGCTCAGGGCGACCTCGCCCACCAGGCGGATGTCCGGATCGTCGTCGACGAGCAGGATCTTCATCGCTTGTTCAGCAGACGGTGCACACGGGCCACCAGCTCCACCGGCGAGAACGGCTTCAGCACGTAGTCGTTGGCACCCAGATCGAAGCCTCGTACGATGTCCCGCTCCGAGCCCATGGAGGTCAGCATGATGATCGGGATCGCCTCGAACGACGTCATCTGCCGCAGGTTCTCCAGTACCTCGAACCCGTCCATGCCGGGCATCTTCACGTCCAGGATGACGAGGGACGGCTCGAGCTCCGATGCCGCGTCCACCAGGTCGGCACCGTTGGCGTAGTGGACGATGTCGAAACCTTCCTTCTCCATGCGGTGCTCCACCACCGAGGCGACGAGCTGGTCGTCCTCGGCCACCACGATCGTGCGTCGGGGCGCGGAGACGGAGCTCACCTCGCCCACCACCTTCCCGCGACCCGTGCTCTTCGCGATGTAGAGGTACCGCTGGGCCGATGCCACGGCCCGCTCGAGGTCGTCCCCGGTGCCCACGGGCGCGACCCCCGCGGAAAAGTTCACGTCGAACGTGCCGCCCGCGCCATCGTCCATGGCCGTCGCGTGGACCGCGGCGCGCGCCTCTTCGACGGTGCGGATCGCATCGGCCGTATCGCGACCCGGCATGAGGACCGCGAACTCCTCGCCGCCCCAGAACCCCAGCACGTCGTCCGGGCCGAGGGCGTCGGCGATCGACTCGCCGACGCGGACGAGAGCGGCGTCCGCCACCTCGCTGCCATGTTTCTCGATGACCGAAAGGAAGTGGTCCATGTTCACGAGCGCCAGGCAGAGGGGCTTGCCCGCGGCCCGGGCCGTCCGGGCCAGCTCTTCGAAGCGCTCCCGGAACGCCGCGCGGTTCAGCCTGCCGGTCCGCGTATCGCTGCCCGCGTCCTGGACCGCCAGTGCCGTGCGCTGGAGCTTGGCCGTCACCGCGGCCTGGAGCACCGCCGGGTCGAACGGCTTCTCGATGAAGGTGTCCGCGCCCAGGGCGAAGCACTCCGCCTTCGGTCGCGGCCCCACCCGGCCCGACACCACGATCACCGGCAGGTTCGCCGTCGCCGCCCGGTCCCGGATCTTCATGAGCAGGTTCCGGCCGTCCCCGTCCGGCAGCACCAGGTCCAGGACCACGAGCGCCACGTTGTCGTCCGCCAGCGCCGCCTCGGCCCCGGCCACGGTCGGGACCGTCACGATCTCACGGGACGGCCCGTCCAGTGCCCCTTCCATGATGACGGCCGTCGTCGGCTCGTCCTCCACCAGCAGGATCCGGGCTCGGGCCCGCTCTTCGGGGCCCACGGCCCGGCGGAGCGTTTCCAGCAGCGCGTCCAGGCGCCGGGGCATCTCGGCGGGATCCGCATCCTCCACCGCCCCGGCGGCCTCGCTGATCTCCGGGAACCCGTACGTACCGCCCGACCCGCGCAGCGCGTGGGCGATGCGCCGGATCGTGGCCCGGGCTTCCTCGTCGTCCTGGTCCCGGGCACTCGCCAGCGCGGCGATGCGGGAAGGCAGCGCCTTGGCGTAATGGGCGCACAGCTCGTTTTCCAGGCTCATCGCGAAGGCAGCACCTCGCTCAGCTCCCGCTGGACCCGATGCAGCTGCTCCACCAGCTCGTCCGTGCCCGCCATGACGGCCTCCACGTCTGCCGACCGGGCCGCCGCCTCCACCGCCACCGCCGCCGCCTGGAGCCGGTGCGCGCCGACGTTCCCGGCCATGGACTTGAGGGAATGGGCCGACATCGCCACCGCGTCCATGTCGCCGCCCGCCGCGGCCCTCACCAGCCTGTCGACCCGCGGCGGCGCCGCCTCGAGGAACGTGTCGATCAGGCGCTTCACCAGCGCGTCGCCGCCCACGTTCCGGACCATGTCCAGCGCCTTCGGGTCCAGGGTCGGGAGCGCCTCGTCCATCATGATCACGCGACTGCGCAGAAGTCCCACATCTCCACCCAACCACGTTCGGCCAGGTCGGCGCGGATCTCCGCCCGGGCACCGGTCTGCCCGACGGCGGCGACGGCCAGGGCGTCCCGATGCCGGTCCACCTCGTCAGGGTCGATCACGGGGGCACCGTGGATCTCCTGGCCCAGCTTCCGCGGGTCCAGATCCACGAACGCCACCACGCGGCCGCCCTGGCGGCGGAGCTCCCGGGCGAACTCCTTCCCCACCGGGCCCGCGCCCCAGACCACGGCTCCCTCCCGCCCCGCCAGCAGGGTCCGGAGCAGGAAGTGGACCTTGAGCCGGCGAAACGCCTCGGGGGCGTAGCGCGCATCCACCCGCGACAGCCGGTCGTGGCTCTCGCGCCAGCGCAGCAGCACCTCCGGCACCTTGCCGATGCGGTAGCCGGCGGCCCACAGGCGCAGCATGAGATCGTAGTCCTCGGGCCAGCCGCGCTCCCGGTACCCGCCCACGGCCGTGAGAACCGACCGGCGTATGACGAGCGTGGGGTGCGGGACCGGGCACTCCACGAAGATGTCCCGCGCGATCGTGTCCGGGTCGCGCAACCCGTTGATCCAGTCCGCGTAACGGCGGGCCCCGTTCTGGACCACATCCTCCGGGAAGTACTCGATGAGGCTACCACACGCCGCCAGGTCCTCCTCCGCGTCCAGAAGCGCCACCTGCTTTTCGAGACGGGTCGGCGCCGCCACGTCGTCCGCGTCCATGCGCGCCACGTACTCGCCCCGCGCCGCCGACAGCCCCGTGGCCAGGGCCGGCACCAGGCCGCGCCCGTGCGTCTGCATGACCCGGACCCGGTGATCCTGCTGGGCCCAGGTGAACAGCTCGGCGAAGGTGGCGTCCCTGGAGCCGTCGTCCAGGGCGAGGACCTCGAAATCGTCGAACGTCTGCCCCCGCAGCGACGCGATGGCGGCGGTCAGGTACGGCGCCGCGTCACGACAGGGCAGGAGGATCGAAACTCTCGGCATCCCGCCTCACCGGATCTCTTTGAGCTCCACCACCAGCGGCGGCTCGTCGAGTGCGTTCCGGATCATGATGTGGGGCCGTTCCTTCCGGACGTACATGGTGCCGACGTCCTGTCCGCTGTACCGGATCACGTACACGTCGAACGAGCCCGCGGGCACTTCGATCGTTTCCTCGCCCACCACCTCCACGCGCATCGGCTGCACGGCGCCCGCCATGTTCAGCGTCCGCAGCGTGTAGACCGAGCCGATGCCCAGGTCCATGGTGGCGAGGGCGTGGCCCTCCATTCCGGGCAGCAGCAGCCCCGGCGGGGCCTCCACATCCACCTCCCGGACCTGGCCCTGCTCCCCGATGCCGGTGCCGGTCACGCGGCCGCCCTCGACGATCAGCTCCATGGCGTCCAGGCGCCCGCCCTCCATCCGGAACCGGATCGGCTCGAAGCTGGTGGCGTCGAAGATCACCTCCTGGAAGACGGCGATGGGCGGGCCCATCTCGCTCATGGCCCGGATGACCGGCCGCTCCCCCTCCTGGTCCACCACCACCGCGTCTTCCGTCTCGCCCATGGGCTGGCCCCGATACGACACGGCGTACGTGTACCGGCCGGGCTCCAGCGCCGCCGGGTCCAGCACGTACGCCACGTCGGCGTCGGCGTCCGCGCGCACATCGTCCAGGCTGATCTCGGACCCCTCCGCGTCCAGCAGCCGGGCCCGGTCGGCGTACGCCGCCAACCGCTCGTACAACACGGTCGCATCACCCACGACGACGACGACGGCGCGCTCCGGGTGCAGCAGCTCCCGCGCACTCGCCTGCACGTCCGCGGCGTCCACCGCCGCGAGGCGCGACCGGTAGACCTCCAGGTACGACGGCGGCCGGCCCAGCAGCGTGTTGGACACCACCTGGCCCGCGATCTGGGACGGCGTCTCGATGGAGAGGGGGAACGATCCCGTCAGGTACGACTGTGCCTGCTCCAGGTCCTCCGCCGGGACCGGCTCCGAACGGATCCGGTCCAGGAGCTCCAGCATGGTGGCCAGAGCGCTGTCCGCCACCTCGTTCCGGCTCTGCGTCCGGGCCCGGAAATGGCCGGCGTCCGGCCGCTCCGCCGCGCTGCTGCCGGCGCCGTACGTCCAGCCTTTCTGCGCCCGCAGGATGTTGTTCAGCCAGCTCGTGTAGCTGCCGCCCAGCACCTCGTTGGCCACGTCGAAGGTGGCCCAGTCCGTCCCCGTCGCCGACGGCATCAGGTGCCCGACCTGGATCACCGCCTGGACCGACCCGGGCTTGTGCACGAAGACCAGCTCCCGGGCCGACCGCGTGGGCGGCGCCGGCCGCTCCCCGCCCGGCGGCGCCTCGCCGGACCAGCCGAGGAAGGCTTCGTCGATCTGCCGGGCTACCTCATCAGCTTCCACCGCGCCGGCCACCACGAACAGGGCGTTGCCCGGCACGTAGTGGGTCCGATGGAACGCCACGAGATGGTCCCGGGTCAGCCCGCTCACCGAGGCGGGGGTCGGCGAGGCGCCGTAGGGGTGCTGGCCGTAGACCTCCGCCAGGAACTGGCGGTTCGCCAGCGCGCCCGGCTGTGAGAGCTGGAGTCGCAGCGCCGACAGGTCCCGGGCCCGCTGGGTCTCGAGCTCGTTCTCCGGGAAGGTGGGGTTCATCACGACGTCGGCCACCACGTCCAACGCCTCGTCCAGGAACTCGGTCAGGACGGTGGTGCCAACGACCGTCCAGTCCGCCGACGCGCTCACCGACAGACGGGCCCCGATGAAGTCCACCGCTTCGGCGATCTCCCGGGCGTCCCGCGTCGTCGTGCCCTTGTCCAGCAGCGACGCCGTCATGTCCGCCACGCCCGGCAGGCCCGGCGGGCCGTCCGCGTCGCCGGCCCGCACGACCAGGCTCACGCTGGCCACCGGCTGCTCGTCGTTCCGCACCACGATGAGCCGGGCGCCGCTCCGGAGCGTCCGCTCGGCGTAGCCCGGGAAGGCGACCTCCTCCATGGGCAGCGGCGCCGGCGGGGTCGCCCGGGCCGCCTCCACGACCGTCGTCTCCGCCACCGCCTCTTCCCGGGGCGCCGGCGGCTCGGCCGGCGCGCCGCCGCACGCCGCCAGGACGAGGCCCAGCACCGTCGCAACCGTCGCCTGTCTCATGACTCCCCCTCGCGTCCCGCCGCTGCACCGCTCGGCAAGGCGATGACCACCGTGCGGTTCGCCTCCGTCAGGTACGTCTCCGCCACACGCTGCACGTCCGTCGCCGTGACACCCGAATAGCGGTCCATGTCCGTGTTGATCTCCGCGATGTCGCCGTGGTAGCGCCGGTAGTGGTGCAGCGACTCGGCTCTCTGCATCACGCTCTGGCGACCCATGATCATCGACGCGCGCATCTGGTTCTTCGCCTTCTCCAGCTCCCGCGGCGTCACGCCTTCCTTGATCCGCTCCACCTCCTCCCAGACCAGCGCCTCCAGCCGCGCCACGTCCACCCCCTGGTTCGCCAGCGCGAAGATGGTCACCGTGCTCGGCCCTGCACGGGTGCCCAGGCGCGCCTGGACCTGCAACGCCGCCCGCTCCTCCTTCACCAGCCGCTGATGCAGCCGGCTCGACTCGCCCTGGCCCAGGATCGAGACCAGGTGCGTCAGCGCATAGCTGTCCGGATGGGCGTGCGGCGGCACGTTGAACGCCGCCATGAACAGCGGGATCGTGGCCAGCTCGTCCTCCAGCACGACCCGCCGCTCCCCGTCCGTGCGCGGCGTCGCCGGGATCGCCGGCAACCGCTCCCGATCCGGGCCACGGGGGATGGCCCCGAACAGCTCCTCCGCCAGCTCCCGCACCTGTGTCACCGTCACGTCCCCGGCCACGACCACGGCCGCGTTGTTCGGCACATAGTGCGTGTCCCGGAACTCGATGACGTCCTGCACCGTCGCCGCGTCCAGGTCGGCCATGGACCCGATCACCGTGTGCTCGTACGGCGGCCAGTCCGCCGCCAGCGTGTCCAGCGTCAGGAACGCCTCACCGTACGGTTGGTTGTCGATCCGCAGACGACGCTCCTCCTTCACCACCTCCCGTTCCCGCTCGAAGTTCGTCTCCGTGACCCGCAGGTTCGCCATGCGCTCCGCCTCCAGCCAGAGCGCCAGGTTCACACGGTTCGACGGCACCATCTCGAAGTAGTTCGTCCGGTCCTCCGTCGTCGACCCGTTGTTCCACCCGCCGGCCCGCGTCAGGTAATCGTCGAAGTCGCCCTTGTCCAGGTTCTCCGTCTCTTCGAACAACAGGTGCTCGAAGAGGTGGGCGAACCCGCTGCGGCCCGGCTTCTCGTGGGCGCTCCCCACATCGTACCACACGTCCACCGCCGCCACCGGCGCCGAGTGGTCTTCGTGCACGATGAATCGCAGCCCGTTGGACAGCGTGAACGTCTCGTACTCGATCGGCGGCGCCGACTGCGCCGGCGCGCCGGCGACCAGCACCAGCAACAGGACCGGCGCAAACCGCCCGAACCCGCGGTTGGACATGGATGCTCCAGGGTCTGAGAGTGTTGGAGGGGTAGCCCTTAACAGGATAGGCCGGGGCGATTGCAGGGTCAACGAACCCGCACACGCGCGCAGGAGGCTCGAACACCGAGGTCGAGGTCGAATTCGAGGTCGGCGGCAATCCCTGAACCCGGCTCACACCGGGGACCCCGGATCACCGATCACCGATCAGAAACGCACCAGACGAGGCCAGCCGTACGGCCGCGAAGCCAGCCCCACCGGATCGATCACCCGTCACCGGTCACCGGTCAGACACGACCTTCGAGGTCCCCAGGACGTCGGCCAGATACCGCCCCGTGTGACTGGCCTCGAGCTTCGTGATCTCCGCCGGCCGGCCCATCCCCACCACCTCCCCACCACCCGGCCCCGCCTCCGGGCCCAGGTCGATGATCCAGTCCGCCGCCCGGATCACCTCCAGGTTGTGCTCGATGAGCACCACCGTGTGCCCCGCATCCACCAGCTTCTGGAGCACGTCCAACAGCTTCCGCACCTCCGGGCCCGACAGCCCCGTCGTCGGCTCGTCCAGGACGTACAGCTTCCGGCCCTTCTTCCGGCCCGCGCCCGCCAGCTCCCGGGCGATCTTCAGACGCTGCGCCTCCCCGCCCGACAGCGTCGGCGCCGGCTGCCCCAGCCGCAGGTAGCCCAGCCCCACCTGCTGAAGCTGCCACAGCGTCTGACCCAGTCGGTCCTCCCGGATGAAGAACTTGATCGCCTCGTCCACCGTCAGGTCCAGCACGTCCCGGATCGTCTTGCCCCGGTACCGGACCTCCACGATCTCCTTCTTGTACCGCGCCCCGCCGCACACATCGCACGGCACGTACACGTCCGCCATGAACACCATCTCCACCTCCACCACCCCGTCCCCCTTGCACGCCTCGCACCGGCCGCCCTTCACGTTGAACGAGAAGTGGCCCGGCGTGTACCCCCGCTCCTTCGACAGGCCCTGGCGAGCGAAGATGTCCCGGATGTAGTCGAACGCCTTGATGTACGTCACCGGGTTCGACCGCGGCGTCCGCCCGATGGGCGACTGGTCCACCAGCACCACCTCGTCCACGTGGCCCACCCCGTCCAGCCGCTCGTACCGACCCACCGCCTCGCCCAGGTGCTGCTTCGCGCTCGTCTCGCCCTCCAGCTCCCGCTCCAGCGCACGGTAGAGCACATCGTGCACCAGCGTGCTCTTGCCCGACCCGCTCACGCCGGTCACGACGGTCAGGGCGTTGAGCGGCACCGAGACCCGGATCCCGTCCAGGTTGTGGAGGCGTGCGCCGTGGAGGTCGAGGGCGGGGCCGTCGACGTCGCGGTTCCGCGAGGAGGCCGGCCCCCGGCCGTCGCCGCTGACGTAGCGGCCGGTGGCCGTGCCGGCGGCGCGCAGCTCGTCGTAGCTGCCCTGGAAGACCACCTCGCCGCCTTTCTCGCCGCTGGCCGGGCCCAGCTCCACGAGGTGGTCGGCGGCGGCGATGACGGCGGGGTCGTGCTCCACGACGAGGACGGAGTTGCCGTTGGCCCGGAGCCGCCGGAGGAGGGCGATGAGGCGGTCGTTGTCCCGGGCGTGGAGGCCGATGGTCGGCTCGTCGAGGACGTAGAGGGTGTCCACCAGGCTCGCGCCGAGGGAATTGGCCAGGGCGATGCGCTGGGCCTCGCCGCCGGACAGGGTTCGGGTCTGGCGGTCGAGGGTGAGGTAGCCGAGACCGACGTCGTCCAGGAACCCGAGCCGGGCATCGAGCTCGCGGAGGATGGGCGCGGCGATGTCCCGCTCCTGCGGATCCAGCAGCTCCTCGTCGGTGAGGCGTCGGACCCAGCGCCTGGCATCGGCGATGGTCATGGCGCCGACGATGCCGATGTGGGCTCCGTCGATCTTGACGTGGAGGGCTTCCGGGCGGAGCCTGGCGCCCCCGCACGACGGGCAGGTGCGGGCGCTCTGGTAGCGACGCAGCCAGACCCGGATGTACTGCTTGTACTTCTTCTTCTCCCGGGACTTCAGGAAGGGCAGCATCCCCTGGAACCGGGAGTACTCGCCGCCCTTGCGGCTTCCGTGCAGGACCGCCTGGCGGAACGACGACGGCAGCTCCTTCCACGGCGCGTCGGGATCCACGCCCGCGTCCTCGGCGAAGGCGACGAGGCGCTGGCGCTGCTTCTTGTAGCGCGGCTGCTCCCACGGGTCCACGGCCCCGTCCCGGAGCGACCGGTCCTCGTTCGGGATGATCAGGGAGGTGTCGTATTCCAGGACCGCGCCGAATCCGGTGCAGCGCTTGCACGAGCCGTACGGATTGTTGAAGGAGAAGAGCCTGGGCGTGGGATCGGCGAAGGACACGCTCGGGTGGTCGGGACAGCGGAACCGCTCGGAGAAGCGGAGCTGGCGACCGTCGACCGCCGACCGCCGACCGCCGTCTTCCGCGGCGTCTTCAAGGTCCCGGGCCGCCGCGACCCGTTCCGCCTGCGCGGACTCCCCGGCATCCGACGGTACGATGACCACCGCCTCCCCCTCCCCTTCCGCGAACGCGGTGGTGAGGGAATCGGCCAGGCGCTCCCGGATGTCCTCGCGGGCCTTCAGCCGGTCCACCACCACCAGCAGCTCCTCCGACTCGGCCAGGTCGTGGCCGAGGACGGCGGGGTCCTCCGCGTCGGGCCCGTCCAGATCCAACGTCTCGTCGCCGGCCAGGACCCGCACGAACCCGAGGGCGCGCAGGTTCTCCACCACGCGCCGGTGCGAGGCCCGGGCGCTGAGGGGCAGCGGGAAGGTCACCATGAAGCGGGTCCCCTCGGCCAGGTCCAGCACGGCGTCGGTGGCGGACTGCACCGTGTCGGGCCGCACCCGGCGCCCGCACTCGGGACAGTACGTACGGCCGGCCCGGGCCCAGAGCAGCCGCAGATGATCGTGGACCTCCGTGGCGGTCCCCACGGTGGAGCGGCTGGTCTTCGTGGGGTTCTTCTGCTCGATGGCCACGGCGGGGCTGATCCCCTCCACGAAATCCACCGCCGGCTTCTCCATCCGCTCCAGGAACTGCTTCGCGTAGGTGGACAGCGACTCCACGTACCGGCGCTGGCCCTCGGCGTAGACGGTGTCGAACGCCAGCGACGACTTCCCGGATCCGCTCGGCCCGGTGAGCACGATGAGCGCCCGGCGCGGCAGATCCAGGTCGATGCCCTTCAGGTTGTGCTGTCGGGCGTTCCGGATGAGGATGCGGTCTTTCAACTGCGGGTCACGGGTAACGGGTCACGGCTCCGGCTCCATCCCTCGGCACGTTCATGATGAAGCGTCCACCTTGCCGGCGTTCCTCGTTCATCGCACGGCTGGATGCGTGCGACAGCTCCCCCGGCCCGGCGGCGTTCGCGCTTCGACGCTCGGCCGGATCCCGGCGCACCGTTCACCCGGTCGGGAGCCGGACCTTGGTACCCGGCACCGGGGCGGAAGGTCGGCTGTGGATACTATGATTTCGATGATGCGAGTTGGGAACTGCGAGTTGGGAACTGCGAGTTGGGAACTGCGAGTTGGGAACTGCGAGTTGGGAACTGCGAGTTGGATACGGCGAAGGTGGGGAGTAGGTTCTTCTGCGTTCTTCCTCGAGTGGGTTGGCCATGAGACCCGCGCGTGAGTCGAAACCGGTGTGGCCCGCGGGTGTGTCTCCGTTCCGGCCGCCGCGGTGGCTCGTCTCACCGCACCAGGCGCGCCGGCGCCTCAGGCGGAGCTCGAGTTCTCCCGGGCGCCGGGCCGGGGCGCCACCACGACCCCGCCGTCCCCCTTCGCCTCGAACATCGCCCGGTCCGCCAGCTCGAGCAGGTGGTCCGGGTCGGACACCCCCGCCGAGTAGAACGCGATCCCGGCGCTGAAGGTGAACGGCTGCGGCGAGGGCTTCTCATCGAGCCGTCGCCGGACCCGGTCCACGAAGACACGCGCCTGCTCCGCCGTGGCCGCCTCCAGCACCGACAGGAACTCGTCCCCGCCGATCCGTGCCGAGAGCTCCATGTCCCGCGTCTCGCGCGCCAGCGCGTGTCCCATCGCCGTCAGGACTCGGTCGCCCGCCGCATGCCCCATGGCGTCGTTCAGTTCCTTCAACCGGTCCACATCGAAGAACACCACGGCCAGAGGACGCAGGCCCCGCCGCGCCGCGGCAAATTCCTTCTCCAGGTAGAACACCGCCTGACGACGGTTCGCCAGACCCGTGAGCGGATCCGTCAGCGCCAGCCACTCCGCCTTGGCCCGCTCCCGGTGCAACAGCTCCGACACCCACCCCACACCGAGCCCCACCCCGATGAAGACCGTCAGCACCCCCAGGAACAGAGGCGTGTTCTCCACCGTCCGGTCCAGCAGCTCCAGCACGACCTGGCCCGCCGAGATCACCGCCATCCCCGCCGCCATCGCCACCGCCACACCGCGCCAGCCCCGGTAGTACGCCAGCAGGAACGACGGCACCAGCGCCAGCAGCCACACCAGCAGCTCGTAGTCGCGCTCGCCCGGCAGCAGGTACTCCGCCACCACCGGCACCGCCAGCGCGGCGATGGAGATCGCCACCGCCCGCGCCGGCACGGGGCTCCACCGGATCTCGTAGACGTTCGTCATCGCAGCTCCACCCCTTTCACAGAATTCTGGAGCAACCCCCGTACCCCCGGGACATAAACGGACAACCGCAAGCCCCCCAACGATTTGCCGACCCGGCCCGCACCCCGCGCACACTCAGAGCCACGAAAAAATGTTCCACACCGAAATCTTTATCGGGTCCGGGAAAGGGGAGACGGGAGGGCCGGGCAACCGATGTCCCCGCCCTCCCCCCTCACCGTATCCCCCTCGCGACTTCCACCTCGTCTCACCCACTCGCAGCACCCTCCGCGCCGTTCACACCTCGCAGCATCCATCTCGCCTCACCCTCCTCGCCGCATCTTGACCGACCCGCCCGCCGCCGTTATCGTCGGCGCACCATGGAACGCATCGCTGGGCAGCACCGGCATCACCATCATCACGACCCCGACGGGTCGCGGAGGTGGTGTGCGCTCGTGCCGTAGGCTGTAGGCGAAGCGCTCGGAGCCACCGCCGCGGCTCGTCCGGAGGATCGGACGGGCCGCGGCTTTTTTCGTACCGGGGGAAGACGGATGTTGCGACTGGCATTGCCGAACAAGGGGCGCCTGGCGGAGGGTACGCGGGAGCTGCTGGCGCGGGCCGGGCTGGAGCTGGAGTCGAGGGGCGACCGTGCGCTACAGGCGACGCTGTCCGGGCAGTTCCAGGCCATCTTCGTGCGGGCGCAGGACATCCCGGAGTTCGTGGCGGACGGTACCGCGGACCTGGGCATCACGGGCGGCGACCTGGTGCACGAGGCGGCGCGGGGTGTGGAAACGCTGTTGGACCTGGGCTTCGGGCGTTGTCGTCTCGCGGTGGCGACGAAGGAGGACGCGGGGATCACGTCGGTGGCGGAGCTGCCGGACGGGGTCCGGGTGGCGACGTCGTTCCCACGGTCCACGGAGCGGCATTTCGCGGAGCGGGGCCGGCGCGTGGAGCTGGTCCCGGTGTCCGGTGCGGCGGAGATCGCGCCGCACCTTGGCGTAGCGGATGTGATCGTGGACCTGGTGAGCACCGGCTCGACGCTGAAGATGAACGGACTCCGCGAGATCGAGACCATTTTGGAATCCACGGCCGTGCTCATCGCGGCACCGTCGCTCCTGGAGACGGCCGACGGCCGACGCAGCGCCCGCGAGCTGGAGACGGCGCTGGAGTCGGTGATCCGGGCCCAGGGCAAGCGCTATCTCATGGCGAACGTGCCGCGGACGGAGCTGGAGGCGGTGAAGCGGATCATTCCGGGGCTGCACGGCCCCACCATCGTGGACATCCTGGACGGGGAGGAGTGGGTGGCGGCCCACGCCGTGGTGGACGCCGGCGAGGTCTACCGGGCCATCGCGGAGCTGAAGGCGCTGGGCGCCCAGGGCCTGCTCGTCACGCGGATCGAGAGGCTGATGCCATGACCGTTCCCAACGTCGCGGTGCGCAAGCCCCTCACCGCGTTGACCGGGGACGACGAGCGTCGCCTGCTGGTCCGGGGCCGCGCCACCGACCCGGCGGTCGCGGCGTCGGTCTCGGACATGATCGAGGATGTCCGCGACCGGGGCGACGCGGCGCTGCGGGACGCCGCCCGGCGCTACGACGGCATCGAGCTGGACGCCGTGGAGGTGCCCCGGCCGCGCTGGGACGTGGCACTGGCCGGACTCGATGCCGACGTGCGGCAGGCGCTGGAGACGGCTGCCGCAGCCATCGCCGACTTCCACGGGCTCCAGCTCCCGGAGCGGCTGGAGCGCGAGGTCGCTCCGGGCCTGGTCCTGGGTCGCCGTGCGGATCCCCTGCGGCGGGTCGGCGTCTACGCGCCGGGCGGACGGGCCTCGTACCCCAGCAGCGTGCTCATGGGCGTCGTGCCGGCCCGGGTCGCCGGCGTGGACGAGGTCGTGGTCTGCTCGCCGCCCGCCCCGGATGGCATGCCACCGGCGGCGGTGCGTGCCGCCTGCGCCCTCGCCGGCGCCGACCGGCTCTTCGCCCTGGGCGGCGCCGGCGCGGTGGCCGCCATGGCGCTGGGCACGGAGACGGTGCCGGCGGTGGACCGGATCGTGGGCCCGGGCAACGCCTACGTCACGGAGGCGAAGCGCCAGCTCACGGGCGTGGTGGGCATCGACTCCCCCGCCGGCCCCTCCGAGGTGCTCGTGTTGGCGGACCGCGAGGCGGACCCCGAGCGGGTGGCGCTGGAGCTCATGGCCCAGGCCGAGCACGACCCCGACGCCGGCGTCGTGCTGGTCTCGACGGACGAGGGTCTGGCGGACCGTACGCTGGCCGCCCTGGCCAGGCTCCTGCCGGACGCGCCGCGCCGGGAGATCATCGAAGAGGCGCTGACCACGGCCGGCGCCGTCCTCACCGCGGCCGACGTGGACGAGGCCGTCGCCTTCGCCGAGCGGTACGCGCCGGAGCACCTCCTCATCCTCATGCAGGACGACCGCGCCGTGGCCGAGCGGATCCGCGGTGCCGGGACCATCTTCCTGGGGGCCGCCGCATCGGTCCCCTTCGGCGACTACGTGACGGGCGCCAACCACGTCCTCCCCACCGGCGGGCTGGCCCGGGTCTACGCCGGTCTGGGCGTGGATGACTTCCTGCGCTGGACCACGTACCAGCGCATCGACGAGGCGGCAGCCGCCCGGCTGGCGGAGCCCACCGTCGTGCTGGCGGATGCGGAGGGGCTCCCGGCCCACGCCGCCGCAGCCCGTGCGGCGGGCCGCGCCCCGGCGGGCCGCGAGGCGGTCGAGACGGTGCCACGGTCCCGGGCCGAGGCGGAGACGTCCTGGACCGGCCCGGTCGCCCGGCCCGGCATTCGCTCCTTCGACCTGTACGACCCGAAGCGCGGCGGCGTGGAGCTCGACGTGTCGGACAACACGAACCTGCGGGGCGCGGGACCCGCGGCCCTCATCGCCCTGGCCGCGCCGGAGCCCCGGGAGGTGGCCGGGTACCCGACGCCGTACGCGTCCCGGCTGAAGGAGGCCGCGGCGTCGTACTACGGCGTGGCGCCGCAGAACGTGACCACCGGCTGCGGCTCGGACGACCTCATCGACTCGGCCATCCGGGCCTTCTGCGAGACCGGCGACGCCGTGGCCTACCAGGAGCCGACCTTCCCCATGGTGCCCGTGTTCGCCCGCATGAACGGCGCGCGGCCCGTGGCCGTCCCGCCCGGGCCGGATCTCGGCCTGAACGACGACGCCCTCGTCGCCGCCGGCGCGCGGGTGACCTACCTGTGCCGACCGGAGAACCCCACGGGCATTCTCTACGACGCCGACGCCGTGCGCCGTGTCATGGCGGAGGCGCCGGGCCTCGTCATCGTGGACGAGGCGTACGCCGACTTCGCCGGCGAGACCATGATCCCGGACGCCGTAGCCTCGGACCGGGCCGTGGTGACCCGAACCCTGTCCAAGGCCTTCGGCCTGGCGGGCCTCCGGGTCGGCATCGCGGTGGGGTCGCCGCCCCTCATCGAGGCCATCGAGAAGTCCCGGGGGCCGTACAAGGTGGGTGGCGTCGCCCAGCGGGTGGCGGTGGCCACGCTGGACGGGGACCGGGACCGGGTCGCGGAGATCGTCGAGGAGGTCCGGTCCGAGCGTGCACGGGTGGCCGCACGCCTCGCGAGCATGGGCCTGCGCACCTGGCCCAGCGCGGCCAACTTCCTCCTGGTGGGGCTGGACGACGATGCTACACGGGTGGCGGCCCGGCTCAAGGACCGGGGCATCGGGGTCCGTGCCTTCGCCGACCTGCCCGGGGCGGGCCCGGCCATCCGTTTCACCATCGGCCCGGCCGAGGCCAACGACCGGGTGTTGGCAGCGCTCCGGGAGGTGCTCGCATGAGAATCGCGCTGTTCGACTACGGCACGGGCAACCTCCATTCCCTGGCCAAGGCGCTGGAACGGGGCGGCGCCCGGGTCCGCATCGCCGACCCCGCCACGGCGCTGGACGCCGATGCGCTGGTCCTGCCGGGCGTAGGCGCCTTCGGCGCCGCCGCGGACCGGCTGGCCCCGGCTGCGCCTTCCATCCGGGATGCCGTCGCCGACGGGTTCCCGCTCCTGGGCATCTGCCTGGGCATGCAGCTCCTCTTCGACGCCAGCGAGGAGGGGCCGGGGGGAGGGCTCGGCGTGGTGCCGGGGCGGGTGCGGCGCCTCCAGGCCCGCCGCGTGCCGCACATGGGCTGGAACCTGGTGGAGCCGGTGACCGGGGACCCGCTCCTGGACGGCGCCCTGGAAGCCTACTTCGCCAACAGCTACGTATGCGAGCCCGAGGCCGACGGCGCCGTGGTGGCCACCACCACGTACGAAGCCCGCTCCTTCACCGCCGCCGTGCGCCGGGACCGGGCCTGGGGCGTCCAGTTCCACCCGGAGAAGAGCGGGCGCGCCGGCCTCGCGCTTCTCGAACGGTTCCTGACGGAGGTCGGATGATCGTCTACCCCGCCATCGACCTGAGGGACGGACAGGTCGTGCAGCTCGAGGGCGGCCGCCCGGACGCCGAGCGGGTCCGCCTGCCCGACCCGGTGGGCCAGGCGCGCGCCTGGGTCCGGGCCGGATTCCGGGCCATCCACGTGGTGGACCTGGACGCCGCCCTGGGCACCGGCTCGAACCGTGACGCCGTCGCAGAGGTGATCCGGGCGGTGGACGTGCCGATCCAGGTGGGCGGCGGCGTGCGGGACCGGGCGACGGTCGACGCGCTCCTGGAGCTCGGCGCCGAGCGCGTCATCGTGGGCACCCGGGCCGTGGAGGAGCCGGTGTGGCTCCAGGACCTGGCCGGAGACCTGCCGGACCGGGTCGTGGTGGCGGCGGACGCCCGGGACGGCCGCGTGGTGACGCGGGGCTGGACGGAAGACGCTCACCTCACCGTCACCGACCTGGTGGACCGTCTCCAGACGCTGCCCCTGGGCGGCATCCTGGTCACGGACGTGAGCCGGGAGGGCCGCCTCCGGGGCGCCGACGTGGACGGCTTCGCCAAGCTGGCCTCCCGGAGCCGGCACCGGCTCATCGCCTCGGGCGGCATCACCACGCTGGACGAGCTCCGACGGCTGTCCTCCGCCGCAGTCGCCGGCGCCGTGCTGGGCATGGCCCTGTACACCGGCACGCTGGACCCGGCCGCGGTGGCCGCATTCGATTCGACCCAGGAGGACACATGACCACGATCCGGCGCGAGACCCGGGAGACGCAGATCCGCCTCCGCCTCGAGCCCGGCGACGGCAGCGCGACCGTCACGACCGACGAGCCGTTTCTCTCCCACATGCTGGAGACCTTCGCCCGCTATGCGGGCCTCGACCTGGAGGTGGAGGCTACCGGCGACCTCCGGCACCACCTGGTGGAGGACGTGGCCATCGCCCTGGGCGCCGCGCTCCGGGACGAGACGCCGGAGACCTGCGCGCGGTACGGCGCCGTGACGGTGCCCATGGACGAGGCCCTGGTCCAGGTCGCCCTGGACGCCGGCGGCCGGCCCCACTTCGAAGGGCGCCTGCCATCCAGCCTCTACGAGCACTTCCTACGCTCGCTGGCGATGAACGCGGCGTACACGCTCCACGTCCGTGTCATCCGCGGGCGGGACCGGCACCACATCGTGGAGGCGGCGGTCAAGGCCCTCGGCCTCGCCGTACGCCAGGCCCTGGCACCCGGCGACGCGGTCTTCAGCACGAAGGGCGCCGTGGCGCTGGAGCGGGACTGATGCTGCGCAAGCGTGTCATCGTCTGCCTGGACGTGAAGGACGGCCGCGTGGTCAAGGGCGTCCGCTTCCAGGGCCTCCGGGACGTGGGCGACCCGGTGGCGCTGGCCCGGCGCTACGAGGAGGAGGGCGCCGATGAGATCGTCTTCCTCGATGTGTCCGCCTCGCTGGAAGGACGGCGCACGCTCCTGGACACGGTGCGCCGGACCGCCGAGGTGCTCTTCGTGCCCCTCACCGTGGGCGGCGGCATCGGCAGCGTCGAGGACGTGGCCGCCGCCCTGCGGGCCGGCGCCGACAAGGTCAGCGTGAACAGCGCCATCGTCCGCAATCCCGGCCTGGTCACGGCGGCCGCCGAGCGCTTCGGCAGCCAGTGCGTCGTGGCGAGCATCGACGCCGCCAGGGAGGACGACGGCGGCGGCGCGAGCTACCGGGCGTACACCCACGGCGGCAGTCGGGCCACCGACCTGGACGCGGTGGACTGGGCCCGGCGCTGTGCCGATCTGGGCGCCGGCGAGGTCCTCCTCACGAGCATCGACCAGGACGGCGAGCGGACCGGGTACGAGCTGGAGCTGACCCGACGCGTCGCCGATGTGGTGTCCGTGCCCGTCATCGCCAGCGGCGGCGCCGGCAGTGCCGAGCACCTGGTGGAGGCACTGGCGCAGGCGGGCGCCGATGCGGCCCTCGTGGCGGGCATCCTCCACGACGGCGAGACGACGGTGGCCAGGCTCAAGGAGACGCTCCGGGAGGCCGGCGTTCCCGTCCGCGGCCCGGGGCCGGAGCCCACCAACGGCTAAACGGCGCCTCTGGACGACACGGAAAAGCGAACACGGAAGGGACCCATGACCGAGGAACGCCGCGACCTCCTGGACTTCGCCGTCCGGGTGGCCACCTACGCCGGCCAGGCCACCCTGGCCCACTTTCGCGCTCCGCTGGAGGTGGAGTGGAAGGGGGACGACACGCCCGTGACCGTCGCCGACCGGGACGCCGAGGACCGGGCCCGGGCCCTGATCCGGGACCGCTTCCCCGGCGACGGCATCATCGGCGAAGAACGTGGGGCCGAGAACGAGAACGCGGCCCGACGTTGGATCCTCGACCCCATCGATGGCACCAATTCCCTGGTCCACGGCGTACCGCTCTACGGCACCATGGTGGGCGTCGAGGAGGAGGGCAGCGTGGTGGCCGGCGTGCTCCACTTCCCGGCCCTGGGCGATACGGTGGCCGCCGCCACGGGCCTCGGCTGCTGGTGGAACGGCCGCCGCGCACGGGTCTCCGACACGGACCGCCTGGACCGGGCCCTGGTCCTCACCACCGGCGACCGGCTGCCCGAGCTGCGACCCAAGCGCGACGCCTGGAACCGGCTGGCCGACCGGGCCGGCGTGGCCCGGACCTGGGGCGACTGCTACGGCTACGCTCTGGTCGCCACCGGCCGCGCCGAGGCCATGGTCGATCCGATTCTGGATCTGTGGGACACGGCGGCGGTGCGACCCATCATCGAGGAGGCGGGCGGCGTCTTCACCGACTGGCACGGGGAGCCGTCCCACACGAGCGGCCACGCCATCGCGACGAACGCCGCCCTGGCCGACGTCGTCCGGGATCTGCTGAAGGAGGCACTGTGAAGATCGAGCGGGCGGACCAGCTCGACGAGCTGGACTTCGGCAAGGCCGGGGGCCTCGTCCTCGTCATCACGCAACACGCCCTCACCGGCGAGGTGCTCATGGTCGCGTGGGCGACCCGGGAAGCGCTGGAGAAGACCCTGGCGTCCGGCGAGGCCTGGTACCACTCCAGGTCCCGGGACGAGTTGTGGCACAAGGGCGAGACCAGCGGCAACACCCAGCGCCTGGTGACGCTCCACGCCGACTGCGACGCCGACACCGTCCTGGCCCGGGTCCTGCCCACGGGGCCGTCGTGCCACACCGGCGCCTGGAGCTGCTTCGACGGGGCCCCGACCATGCCGGGGCTCGGCCACGTCATCGAAGCACGCCGCGACGCGGACCCGGCCGGCAGCTACACGGCCCGCCTCCTCGCCGACCGGAACCTGCGCCTCAAGAAGCTCGGCGAGGAGGCCGCCGAGCTGGCGGTGGCCTGCGCCGACGGATCGGACCGCGTGGCCGAGGAGGCCGCCGACCTGCTGTACCACATCCTCGTGGCGTGCGCCGGCGCCGGCGTCTCGCTGGAGGATGTGCTGGGAGCGCTCGAGAGCCGGAGGTAGGAGCGGGGTTACGGGAGACCGCGCCCACGCAGGCCCCCGACGGGCGGGCGCTCCCGTGCCCGGCTAGACCGTGAACTCCGCCACCAGCTCCTTGAGCCGCTCCGCGGCGTGGAGCAGCTCGACGGTCGCCGCGCTCATCTCCTCCGTCGCGGCGGACTGCTCCTCCGCGGCCGCGCTCACCTGCTCCGCGCTCGCCGCGTGCGATTCGGCGGTCTCGCTCACCGTCCGGACCGTTTCCGTGGCGCGCGCCACCACCGCCTGGTTCGCGTCGGCCGCCGCCGCGACCCGCGCCGCCGCCTCCCGCACCTCCACCACCGCGGCGATGATGTCCTCGAACGCCGACTCCGCGTCCCGGGACACGTCCTCCACCCCGCTCACCGTCGTGAGGCCCGCCTCCATGGAGGACACGACCCGCTCGATCTGGATCCGGATCTCTTCCACCGTGGTGTCCACTTCCGTGGCCGCCTCGGCGCTCCGGTCCGCCAGGGTACGGACCTCGTCCGCCACCACGGCGAAGCCGCGACCGTGCTCGCCGGCCCGGGCCGCCTCGATGGCCGCGTTCAGGGCGAGGAGGTTCGTCTGACGGGCGATGCTGTGGATCGCCGTGACGAACCGCGCGATCCGCTGGGACCCGGCGTCCAGCGCGCCGATGTGCTCGCCGGTCCGGTCCACCACGCCCCGCACGTCCCGCAGCAACCCCAACGCCCGGACCACGTCCTCCCGACGCTCGCCGGCCAGCGTGCCGATCCGCTCGCCGAGCTCCGACACCGTGCCCGCGCCGTCACCCACCTCCACCGCGTGGGCCTGCACCTCGCCCAGGGCCTCGTCGATGCTGCGCAGCCCGTTGGCCTGCTCCTCCGCGCCCGTCGTGATCTCCACCATGGCCGTGGAGACTTCGCCGCTGGAGGCCGCCACCTCCTCCGCCACGCTCGACAGGTCCGACGCCGACGCGCTCACCTGGTCCGACGTGGAGACCGTCTCGGCCACCAGGCCCCGGAGCCGGTCCGCCATGCGTCCGAATGCCCCGGCCAGCCGCGCCAGCTCCGTCGGCATGTCGCCGCCGATCTCCACCGTGAGGTCGCCGGCGCCGAACCGGTCCGCCGCCCCGACCAGCTGGACCAGCGGACGGTTGATCCCGCGCAGCGTCGTCAGGATCAGCACGATGCCTACGCCCGTGGAGAGGGCCAGCAGCGCCAGCATGGTCAGCCGCCGGTTCCGGGTCTCGGTGCGCACGGCCTCCGCCGCCGCGCCCACCTTCGCCGCCTCCGCCGCGCTCGCCGTCCGGATCAGGCCGGTCAGCTCACGGCGTGTCGCTTCCGATTCGGTCACCCGCTCCGCCGCCGCGGTCGTCCGGCCCAGGTCGTCCAGGGCGTGGGCGAGGGAGTACTGGACCTCGAGCAGGGCGTGGAGCTCGCCGATCCGGGCGAGCCGGCGCTGCTCATCGGGCAACAGGCCCGACGCGTCGGCGAACCGGCTCCGCAGCTCGTGCGCCTGCGCGCCGAGCCGGTCGAACCGGTCCGCCGTGGCGGCGTCGGCACGGACCAGGTAATGCTCTCCCACCAGTAGCTGCTCCAGGATGAGCGCCTCCATGCGGCTGCCCACCCGGGCCCCTTCCTGGAGCGCCTCGATCCGCGTGGACACGTTCGCGCCGAACGAGTTCAGCGCCACCATCCCGTACCACCAGACGATGAGCGCGCCGGCGCCCAGCAGCACCAGCGCCACCAGTACGCGCCCCTGAATCCCTTGGAGGTACCGCCGTATCGCTTGCATAGGAACGAGGTCGGGTTGACCGGGGAGGTGGCCTCCAATAGACCGCCCACGACGCACCGTGTCAATCGTTCCGGACCGGACCGCGTGCCGCCGGAGGGCGGATCCGCGCCCTCCAGGGAAACCACCCTGGCCCCGCGGCCCCGGGGGAACAATGTTCCGACGACGGGATAGAGCATGGCTCACTACATGATCTTCACCTGGACCAGGAGCCTGTCATGACGAACGACGTCGAAGCACCCGTCCCGGGACCCGCGCCGGCCCTCGGCCCCGTGGATCGCTACGGCAACACCTTCCAACGCTTCAGCCTCAACGCGCTCCGGATCGTCACCGGGCTGCTCTTCATGCAGCACGGCGCCCAGAAGCTGTTCGCCTGGTTCGGCCGGGAGGAGCCGGTCGCGCTGGTCTCCCAGATGGGGCTGGCGGGCGTGCTCGAGGTCTTCGGTGGCCTCATGATCGTGCTGGGCATCCTCACCGTGCCCGTCGCCCTCATCCTCGCCCTGGAGATGTTCTGGGCCTATTTCCAGGCGCACCTCCCCAGGGGCTGGGTCCCCATCATGAACGGGGGCGAGCTGTCGCTGCTCTACGCCTTCATCTTCATCTTCCTGGGCGCGAACGGCGGTGGCAGCTTCAGCCTCGACGGTTGGCTGAAGGGTCGTCGCGGGTAGCCGTCGAGCGGGTCCGTTGACCGCCGACGAGCGTTCGCTCTAGCGTCTGCCGATGGCACGGTTCCACGCGGAGGAAGAAGCCCTTGGCAAGGCCTACGACGGCCGGCTGATGCGACGGCTGCTCCGCTACCTGGCCCCCTACCGGGGCCGGGTGGCGGGCGCCGTGGGCATCCTGCTGGGCATCTCGCTCCTGGAGCTCATCGGGCCCTGGCTGACCAAGGTCGCCATCGACCAGGCCATCCCCCGAGGCGACGTGGAGCTCCTCGGCATCCTCGCGGCGGTGTACCTGGCCGCCCTGCTCCTGACGTACCTCCTGGAGTTCGGACAGACGCTGCTGACCACCTGGCTCGGCCAGCGGATCATGTTCGACATACGCCGGGAGATCTTCGGCAAGCTCCAACGCCAGAGCCTGCGCTACTTCGACCGCAACCCCGTCGGTCGCCTGATGACCCGGGTCACGAACGACGTGGAGGTGCTGAACCAGCTCTTCAGCTCGGGCATCGTGACGGTGTTCGGAGACGTCTTCACCCTCCTCTTCATCATCGGCGTCATGCTGGTCATGGACTGGCGCCTGGCGCTGGTGGCGTTCACCGTCATGCCCTTCGTGGCCCTGGTCGCCTTCGTCTTCCGGTCGAAGGTCCGGGGCGCGTACCGGGACATCCGGGTCCGGCTGGCCCGGATCAACGCGTACCTGCAGGAGCGCATCACCGGGGTGGCGGTGGTCCAGCTCTTCGGACAGGAGCGCGCCACCTCCGACCGGTTCCGGGCCATCAACCGGGATTACCTGGACGCGCACCTTCGCTCGATCACGTACTACGCACTGTTCTTCCCCCTCATCGAGATCCTCACGGCCGTGGCGCTGGCCCTGATCATCTGGTACGGCGGCGCCCGGATCCTGGCGGGGGACGTCACCGTAGGCGTGGTCACCGCCTTCCTCATGTACGCCCGCCGCTTCTTCCGGCCCATCCAGGACCTGTCGGAGAAGTACAACATGCTCCAGGGCGCCATGGCCTCATCGGAGCGGATCTTCAAGCTGGTGGACGCCGACGTCGAGGTGACGGATCCGGAGGAGCCGCTGGCGCTGCCGGAGCCGGGCATCGGCGAGATCGAGTTCCGGGACGTGTCCTTCGCGTACCAGAAGAACGACGACGGGGACTGGGACTGGGTGCTCCGCCACATCAGCTTCACCGCCCGGCCCGGCGACCGCATCGCCATCGTCGGGCACACGGGCGCGGGCAAGTCCAGCCTCATCAACCTGCTGATGCGGTTTTACGACCCTCAGCGCGGCGAGATCCTCTTCGACGGCGTGCCCATCCACCGCGTCCGCCAGGAAGACCTCCGCAGACGGATCGGGCTCGTGCTCCAGGACATCTTCCTGTTCAGCCAGGACGCGGCCTTCAACATCCGGCTCGGGTCCGAGGACATCACCGACGCCGACATGGAGGCGGCGGCGGTCCGGGTCGGCGCCGACCGCTACATCGAGCGGCTCCCGCAACGCTACGATGAGCCCCTCGGCGAGCGCGGCTCGACCCTGTCGGTGGGCGAGCGCCAGCTCCTGGCCTTCACCCGGGCCCTGGCCTTCGATCCCCTGGTCCTGGTGCTGGACGAGGCCACCAGCTCGGTGGACTCGGAGCTGGAGGCCCAGATCCAGGACGCGCTGGACACGCTGCTCCGGGGCCGGACGGCGCTCGTGATCGCCCACCGCCTGTCCACGGTCCAGAACGCCGACCGCATCCTGGTCCTGCACCACGGCGAGCTGCGGGAGCAGGGGACCCACGAGGAGCTCCTGGCCCGGGACGGGCTGTACGCGCGCCTGCACGAGCTCCAGTTCGCCACGGCGCCCACCGGGACGACGGGCTGAGCACGACCATGGAGCCGCCTGCCGCCCGGGACCCGTTGGCCGTCTACTCCGAGCGCGGGGCCCGCTTCGCCGCCGAGCGGCAACGGCACACCGCCCTGTCCCGTCGCATCTCCACCTTCCGGCTGGTCACCTTTCTGGCCGCCGTGGCCTTCCTGGTATGGGCCGAGGCAGGAGCGCCGGCGGCGCTGCCCGAGGCCTTCTACGGCGCCGCCGTCATGGCCCTCGCCTTCCTCGGCCTCGTGGCCTGGCAGAGCCGTGTGGACGAGGGCCGGGAACGGGCCGAGCTGGGCGTCCGCGCCAACGACCACGGCCTCGCCCGCCTGCGCCGGGACTGGCGCGCGCTCCCCGAGCCGGACGACGCACCGGCCGGGTCCGGCCACCCGTACGCCCCGGACCTGGGTGTGGTCGGCCACGCCTCCCTGCTCCAGCTCCTGGGCGCGGCGGCTACCGGCATCGGCCGGCGCCGGCTCCGCGCCTGGCTCCTCCAGCCCGACGACCCGGCGCACGCCCGGGCCCGTCAGTCCGCGGTCCGTGAGCTGGCGGGACGGACCGAGCTGCGTCAGGCCATCGAGATCGGCGCCCGCCGCACCGGCGCCCTCCACGAGGACGAGCTCGACCGGTTCCTGGACTGGGCCGAGTCCGGGCCGTGGCTGCGGGCCCGGCCCCTGGTCCTCTGGTCGGCTCGCCTCCTGCCGTGGCTGACGGCGGCGCTCATCGCCC
The DNA here is from genome assembly GCA_964416095.1 of uncultured Gemmatimonadaceae bacterium. Taxonomy (GTDB): domain Bacteria; phylum Gemmatimonadota; class Gemmatimonadetes; order Longimicrobiales; family RSA9; genus CAYQCY01. The sequence continues at coordinate 15,023 of CAYQCY010000015.1, read as the reverse complement.
TGCAGGTCGCGGGCATCGCGACAGCCAGCTACTGGCTGCTCCCCGTGCTGGCCGGCGGCGCCCTCACCCTCGCCGTTCGCCGCCGAGTCCACGGCGTGTTCCACCGCGCGTCCCTCGGCGAGGGGAGCCTGCGCCGCTACGCCGACCTGCTACGGCTCGTCTGCTTCACCGGATACGACGCCGACCGGCTGAGGGACCTGCAGGAGGGCACCGGCTGTCCCGATATCCCGGCACCCCGTGAGGTGGAGAAGCTGGCCTGGCTCGCCGAGCTGGCCGACCTCCGCCACAACGGCATCTTCTGGCTCCCCATCCACGCCCTGACCCTCTGGGACTTCCACGTGCTCGCCTCCCTGGAGCGGTGGAAGGCGAGCTCCGGTGCCCGGGTCCGGGACTGGATCGACGCCGTGGCCGAGCTGGACGCCCTCAACGCCCTGGGCACGCTGGCATTCGAGGAACCGGGGTGGTGCTTCCCGGAGATCGTGGAGGACGGGGACATCGTGCTGGAGGCGGAGGCTCTGGCCCATCCGCTCCTGCCCGCGACCCGCGTGCCGAACGACATCGCCGTCGGGCCGCCCGGCACCTTCCTCATGGTCACCGGGTCCAACATGTCGGGGAAGACCACGCTGCTCCGGGCCATCGGCGCCAACGCCGTCCTGGGTCGGGCCGGCGGGCCCGTCTGCGCCACCCGGCTCCGCCTGCCGGCCGTCGCCCTCCACACCAGCATGCGCGTGGAAGACTCCCTGGAGGAGGGCGTCTCCCTCTTCATGGCCGAGCTCAAGCGCATCAAGAGCGTGGTGGACGCCGCCGAGCGCCACACCCTGCTCTACCTCTTCGACGAGGTCCTGCACGGGACCAACACGGCGGAGCGTCAGATCGCGGTGCGCCGCGTCATCACGCACCTCCTGGAAACCGACGCCATCGGCGCCATCGCCACCCACGACCTGGAGCTGGCGGACGCCGAGCCGCTGCGCTCCTCGAGCCGCCCGGTCCATTTCCAGGAGACCGTCGAGCCCGGGGCCGAAGGCCCGGCCATGAGCTTCGACTACCGGCTCAGGGCAGGCATCGCGACCTCCACCAACGCCCTCAAGCTCGTGGAGATGGTCGGGCTGGATTAAGGGCCCGGGCCGCCGGGGCGCATCCACCGGACCCCTGCGTCGGATGGCGCCACCAGACCGGGCTCCGGGTCCGGCAGCCGGTCCACCGCGGTTCGCACGGTCATGGGCCGCGGCGGCGGCATCCACGCCGGGAAGTACGGCTCGACGCCGTCCGGTCCCACCAGCGCCCACTCCGTGTACCGGTTGCCCGGGTTCCACAGGATCCATTCCGACAGCCCGGCATCGTAGACCGCCTGGATCTGGGCCCGGACCTGGGCCGCGTCGTAGCGCGGCTCGCCCAGGGAGAAGTCCTGGAGCCACGGCCGGATCGCCGCCCCGCCCGCCGCCGAGCGCCGCACCGCGTCCTCCAGTGCGTGACGCACCGTCCGGTACGGCGCGCCGTTGGGATTCTCGATCCCGAACGAGCCCGGCGGGTAGTGGGACGGGTAGACCATGGGCAGGAGCACGTCCGCCGCCGCCTGCATCTCCTCCCAGTACTGGCCGATCCCCACGTCCGTCTCCGCCGACGTCGTGATGCCGAACACGTCCGCCGTCACAGGCACGCCCAGCGGGCCGAGCTGCTCCCGGGAATAGGCAAGGAACTCCCGGATCGCCTCCTGGCGCGTCCGGCCCGCCCGCGCCGGGTGCACCGCCGTCTCGCGGTACGAGCTCGGCACGTCCGGGAACCGCACGTAGTCCCACTGCACCTCCGAGAAGCCCAGCGCCACCGCCTCCCGAGCCACCGCGATGTTGTAGTCCCAGACCTCCCGGTTGTACGCGTCCACCCACACGTGGCCGTGGTGGTCGATCCAGGTCGCGCCGTCCGCCGTCTGGATCGCCAGGTCCGGCCGCCGCGCCGCCAGCACCGGGTCCTTGAAGACCACGATCCGGGCGATGGCATACACGCCCCGCTCCCTCAACCGCTCGAGCAGATCCCGGGGATCCCGGATCCGCACGTCCCCGTCCGACCCGATGGCCTGCACCAGCGGCACCCGCGAGCGGTAGCTCACGTAGCCCGTCGCGTCCTTCACGTCGATGACGAAGGTGTTGATCTCCGTCGTGTCCGCCAGCCGCAGCAGTGCCGCGCTCCGCCTGCTCGAGCCGCCCGCCCACGCGTTCAGGTAGATCCCACGAACCAACGCCGGCCTCGACGCCCGACCCTCCGGGCCCACGAACTCGATCTCGAACGACGAGTCCGCCGCAGGCCAATCCCGCAGCGGCTCCAGCGCCACCGGCGCCGCCGCCGGCTCCTGCAGCGCCTGCCCATCGTCCGCCGCCACCACCGCCTCGTCCAGCGACGGCCGCGACTCCGTCTCCACCGGCAACGTGTCCGCCCACGCGCCACGCTCCATCCCGCCGTCCCGGCCCCGACCGCTCCACCACACGATCGCCAGCCCGACACCCCAGGCCAGCGCCGTCACCAGCACGCCGGCCGCGAAGGCCCGCGCCAGCCCACCGCTGCGTTCGCCGCGCTCAGTCACGTGCGGCTCCCGAGCCGGACCGCCGACCGCCGACCGCCGACCGCCGCGTGCCCGGCGAACTCGGCCTCGCCGGCGTCAGCCCGACCGGTGATCGATGATCGGTGATCGATGACGCAGACCGCATCATCCCAGCCCCACCCACCTCGCCGTATCCACCTCGCCGTATCCACCTCGCCGTATCCACCTCGCTGTGCTCCAACTCGCCGTGCTCCAACTCGCCGTGCTCCAACTCGCCGTGCTCCAACTCGCAGTGCTCCAACTCGCAGTGCTCCAACTCGCAGTATCAGTACCGCGCCATCCCCGGATCCACCTCCTCGCGCCACCGCATGATCCCGCCGACCAGGTTCGAGACGCGCGCGAAGCCGTGCTTCTGGAGGTAGCGCTGCACGTCGGCGCTCCGGGGGCCGGACCGGCAATAGACCACGATGTCGGCCTCCGGGTCCAGCTCCTCGACCCGGGCCGGGACGTCGCGGATGGGTATGAGGACCGCTCCCTCGCTCTCCAGGTTTGCGATCTCCCACTCGAAGGGCTCGCGCACGTCCAGCAGGAGCAGCTCCTCGCCCCGGTCCAGGCGGCGCCGCAGCTCGGCGGGCGTGATCTCGTCCTCCAGGGGCACCGGCTCCGCCGCGACGCCGCAGAACGCCTCGTAGTCGATGAGCTCCGTGACGGTGGGCTCCTCGCCGCAGACCGGGCAGTCCGGGTTCCTGCGCAGGACGAGCTCGCGCCAGCGCATGCGCAGCCCGTCGAAGAGGAGGAGCCGTCCCACGAGCGGCTCGCCGGCGCCCGTGATGAGCTTGATCGTCTCCAGCGCCTGCAGCGAGCCCACGACGCCGGGCAGCGCGCCCAGCACGCCGCCTTCGGCGCAGGTCGGGACGAGCCCCGGCGGCGGGGGCTCCCGGAACAGGCACCGGTAGCACGGGCCGTTCCGGGCGTCGAAGACCGAGACCTGGCCCTCGAACCGGAAGATGGAGCCGTAGACGTTCGGCTTCCCCAGCAGCACGCAAGCGTCGTTCACCAGGTAGCGGGTCGGGAAATTGTCCGTCCCGTCCACCACCACGTCGTACGGCTCGAGGATCGCCAGGGCGTTCTCGCTGGTGAGGGGCTCGCGGTGGATCTCCACCGTGATGTGCGGGTTCAGGTCCCGGAGCCGGTCCGCGGCGGCGCCCACCTTGGACCGGCCCAGGTCCTTCTCCCCGTACAGGACCTGGCGGTGCAGGTTGCTCACGTCCACCGTGTCCGGGTCCACCAGGCCCAGCGTCCCTACGCCCGCGGCGGCCAGGTACAGACCCAGCGGTGAGCCGAGGCCGCCCGCGCCCACCAGCAACACCCGGGCCGCCTTCAGCTTGCGCTGCCCGTCGGGCCCCACCTCCGGCAGGACCAGGTGCCGGGCATAGCGTCGCGTCTCCTCCGGCTCCAGCTCCGGCAGCGCCGCCCCGCCGGCGATGCTCGGCACGATGGTCACCACGTCGCCGTCCTCCACCCGCGTCGCCTCGCCGTCCAGGTGCCGGACGTCGTCGCCGCCCACGAACACGTTCACGTACTCCCGCAGCCCGCCGGCCTCGGCGTAGAGGTGCCGGCGCAGGCCGGGGAACCGGTCGGCCACGTCGCCGAGCACGGCGCCCACCGTGCCGGCCCCGCTCGTGAGCTCCTCGGCCCCGCCCGTGAAGCCGCGCAGGGCCATGGGAATCCGCACCACCACTGCCATCGCTATTCCAACGCCTCGATCGTCATGCGCCGGAAGCCCCGGCGCTCCTCGTCCAGGATCCATGCCGCGGCGGCCCGGGTACCACCGGCGGGCTGGATCAGGTACACGTACCACGGCCACGCCGCCCGCAGGTCTGCCGCCGACGGCGTCGCGTCCGTATCAGGGTGTGAATGGTAGTACCCGACGACGGCCAGCCCCGCCTCCGCGGCCCGGCCCTCCAACCACCGCACCGCATCCGGCCCTATCCAGTAGGTCGCCGGGCCCGTCCTGGTCCCGGCGTCCGGCGCCGGTACCGCCGCGTACACGACCCGGTCGGCGTCGTTCCCACCCGGCACCGGCGGCGGCCCCAGCAGCGCGCCGCAGCATTCTGCCGGCCGCGCCGTGCGCGCCGCCCGGGCCACCACGTCCAGGGCGGACACGCGAATACGCAGAGTGCCCGCGTCCCAGGCGCCCACCGCCTGTCCGCTCAGATCAGCTCGAGGATGAGCTCGGCGTTCCGCTCCGCGGCGCCGAGCTGCGACCGGACGTACCCTTCCGCGGCCTGCCCCGCCTCCCGGAACGCGCCCGCGTCGGCCTGGAAGGAATGCAGCCTTTCCTTCAGCTCCGCCGGGTCCTTCACCACGAAGGCGCCGCCCGCCTCCAGCAGCTCACCGGCTTCCCGCACGCTGACGTGCTGCGGCCCGATCAGGACCGGGATGCCCAGCGCCGCCGGCTCCACCACCGAGTGGAGGCCCGCCCCGTGGAACCCTCCACCCACGTAGGCCACGTCGGTCACCGCGTACAGCTCCGCCAGCACGCCCACCCGGTCCACCACCACGACCTCGGGGCACTCGCCCCCGGCCGCCTCCAGCGCCGCCAACCGGGCATGGGAGAACCCGTGCCGGTCCAGACGCCGTTCCAGCCCGGTGAGGTGCGCTTCCGTCGGCTCGTGGGGCACGATGATGAACCGGAACGGCCGGGTCCGGGCGGCCGCCGCGAAAGCCGGCACGATGACCCGCTCGTCCGCCGGCCACGTGGAGCCGGCGATGACCGTCATGGCACTGGGATGGCGCAGCAGCCGGAAGAACGGCCGTCGCCCCTTCAGCCCGCCCTGCTCCCGGGGCTTCCCCTCCACGATCTCCCAGGACCGCCCGTTCACATCGATCTCCGCCCGCCAGTTCCGGAGCCCCAGCGACTCGGCCCGCTCCCAGACCTGGTCGAACCGGGCATCGCCGGTCACCCGGACCCGGCCCCGGGGCACGCCGAACATCGTCGTGTACCGGTCCGCGTCTCGCTTCGAGACCGCGCCGATGCCATCCAGCCGCCGGTACACCGGCGCCAGCACCAGTCGGGCACCCTTGCCCGCCCGCGTCGACGTGTCCGGGAGCACCGCGTTGATGAGCGCCATGCGCACACCCCGGGCGCGCGCCTCCCGCGTCAGCACCGGCCACACTTCCGTCCGCACGAAGCCGATGGCCGTGGGGGACAGCAGCTCCAACGCTCGCCGCATGTCCGCCCGCACGTCCCACGGCAGGTAGGCGTGCACGTCGGCACCCACCCTCCCCGCAACCCGCTCCGCCGACGGCGAGAAGAAGGTGTAGACCACCTGCAGCTCCGGCCGCCGCTCCCGCAGCACCCCCACCACCGCTTTCGTCATCAGGCTCTCGCCCACCGACGGAGCGTGGAACCACACCAGCGGCCGAGCCGGGTCCCGGGACGTGCGGCTCCACTCCGCCAAGCGCTCCAGCGATGCCCGCCGGCCCTGGAGACCCTGCCGGATCTTCTCGTTGAACGGCGCCGCCACGGCCAGGACCGGCCGGGCCACCGTCATCGCCACCTCGTACGCCACTTCGCGAACCGACATGCTACCCGGGTCCGAACTCACGTTCCTCCGGCGCGGTCCGACGCCGCACTTCCACCAGGTCCCCATCCAGCGCCTCCTCCGGGAAGCGCGTCACTACAGCCGTCAACGCTTCCTTGAGCCCGTCCGCTTCCACGTCCACCACCGCGTAACGGTGGCGCGGCGAGCCGTAGCGGATGGTCACCCGGTAGTCTGGCATCGCGTCCGTGCGCCCGGATCCATTCGAAATGGATGGTAATTTGGTTGAATCGCTTCTATATTCGCTCCCGTGCGGTACATAGGCAACAAGACCCGACTCCTCGAGTTCATCATCGGCGTGCTGCGACGACGCGGCATCGACGGCGGCACCGCCGTGGACCCCTTCACCGGCACCGCCAGCGTCGCACGGGAGCTCAAGCGCCAGGGCTTCCAGGTCCTCGCCGCCGACATCATGGAGTACGCCTACGTCTTCGGCCGGGCCTACGTTGCCGCCGCCGGCCACCCCCAGCTACCCGGGCTGGCCTCCGAGGTCGGGCCCGCGGACCCCGACCTGGACGACGTCGTACGCCACCTGAACCACCTGCCCGGCGAGCCCGGCTTCATCCACCGCCACTTCACGCCCGCCGGCGACGTCGGCGCGAAGTACGGGCGCATGTACTTCACGCCGTCGAACGCCGCCCGCATCGACGCGGTCCGGGCCACGATCCAGCGTTGGCACGACGACGGCCGCATCGACGACGACGCCTTCCACCTCCTCCTCGCCCCACTCATCGAGGCCGCCGACCGCGTCGCCAACACCACCGGCGTCTACGCTTCGTTCGTCAAGACGTGGCAGCCCAATGCCCTCCGGACGCTGCGCCTCGAGGCGCCCGGGATCGTCCGGGGGAACGGCTGCGAGGCACGGCGCACCGACGCCCTCGACCTCGTTCGCGAGCTCCGACCCTTCGACCTCCTCTACCTCGACCCGCCCTACAACACCCGCCAGTACCCCGGCTACTACCACATTCCCGAGATCATCGCCGTGGGCTGGTTCGACGGCGGCCACCGGCTCCGGGGCAAGACCGGCCTCATGCCCGACGACGATCGGCGCAGCGACTGGTCACGCCAGGGCCGCTGTGAGGAGGCATTCGAAGAGCTCGTCGCCACGGCCCGCTGGAAGCACCTCGTCATGAGCTACAACGGCGAGGGGATCATCCCCGAGCGCACCATCCGGCGCGTCCTCGAGGAGCACGGCAGGAAAGGCACCTACAAGCGCTACCGCCGGCCCTACAAGCGCTACCGCTCCGACGCCGACGGCGAGAACCGGACCTACAGCGGCGACCGCGTGCACGAGTACCTGTACTGCGTGGATCGGTAGCCCCGCCCCGCTCCACCACCCCGGCTGGGAGACTGGGGGAGCTGGGCGACTGGGGTACCAACCGCTGCCGCCTTCCGCCTCCCGCCTGCAGTTCAACCGGTGGTGAAGACGATGGGGATGGAGACCCAGACCGGGACCGCTTCCTCGCCGTTCAGGGCCGGGGAGAACTCGAGCGTCCCGGCAACCCGCAATGCCGCCTGGTTCAGCGCCGGGTACTCGCTGCCGGTGTTGATCTGCGCGCGCCGCACGGTGCCCGTCTCGTCGATGTAGACCCACACGTGGACCGTGCCGCCGATCCCGGCGTCCCGTAGCAGGGGCGGGTAGTTCTCCTGCAACGCCTGCATCACGTGCTGGGGGTTCTCCAGCTCGGGCCGGGCCGTGAACGGCGTGAATTGCGGACCCTCCGTCGGGTCCACGTCCCTGGACGGGTCCTGGCCCTCCGCCAGCGCCGCCACCTCCGTCGTCGTGACCGGCTCCAACGTGGTGGTGACCAGAACCACGCCGCAGCCCGGGTCCAGACGGATGGAGCCGCCGGCGTCGATCACGGCCGACGCGCGGGGCAGCACCTGGATCCGCTTCACCTTCGCCGGATCCAGCCGCTCCAGCTTCTTCACATCCCTCAGGAGGCTGCCGTTCAGGAAGACCTCGGGCGTGCAGTTCGGCCCCGGGGCGGCGTCTTCCACCACGATCCGACTCAACGACGTCTCCTCCAAGGCGCCCGGCTCCAGCGGCGCGTTCTCCGTCGGCGCCGGCGCCTCGCACGCCACCGCCACCGCGACGCCGGCCAGCGCGGCGAACACCGCCGCCTTCCATCGATTCCGCTTCAACGGTCGTCCGATCATCCGGATCCTCCTCTCCAGCATGGAGGTCGGCTCCGCCAGCGAGACCGCGGCGAGCCGCAGCCGGGACCGACGCCGACCCATTTCCAGCAGCAGCGAGCCGTACGCCACCGCATCCGATTCCTCGCCCAGCACGCGCGCATCACAGTCCAGCTCGATGGCCAGCCGCAGCCGCGCCAGCAGCCACCACGCCACCGGGTTCCACGGCAGCGCGACGACGGCCAGCAAGCCCACGAGCTGCACCGCCGGGTCCCGGGCACGCACATGCTCCCGCTCGTGCCGCACCAGCAGCCGGCGCCGGGCGCCGTCCAGTCCCAGCACCCATTCCGGCACCACCACCACGCCCCGTATCAGGCCCACCGCCGCAGGACCCGTGTCCTCCGACACCAGCACCGGCCCGCCGTCCAGCTCCGCCCGCCGCCACGTCGCCCGACGACGCCGCAGCGCCAGCGCTGACAGCGTCGTGTACAACAGCAACGCCAGCGTCAGCGAAGCCCACCCGACCAGCACCAGCGCCTCCAGCGACAACGGCACGCCCCGACCCACCACATCCACCGTGCCGGCGCCGATGGCCGGAAGCGCCATCACGCCGCCCGCCAGCGGAGGCAGCGTCGTCCTCACCGAGCCCGGCACCAGCCACTCCATCAGCGGCACCAGGACCGATGCGCCCAGCGCCACGAGCCACACCCACCGCGACGACCGGCCCGCCAGCCGCAGCGCACGGTCCGCCGCCAGCGCAGCCACCGCCAGCAACGCCGACACCACCAGCGAATACACCAGCCACGCCACGATCATCCGTCCTCCTCCAGCCGGTCTTCCAGCAACCGACGCATCCGGTCCAGCTCTTCCTCCGTCAGCTCCCGGTCCGCCACCAGCTCCGTCAGCAGAAGCTCCGGCGAGCCCGCGAACAGCTTCCCGACCACCCGCTTCAACGCGCTCTTCCCCGCCTCCCGTCGCTCCACCAGCGGACGGTACCGGTACGCCCGGCCCTCGCCCGCACGATGCCCCACGTGACCCTTCTCCTCCAGCGTGCGCAGCACCGTCAGAACCGTCGTGTACGCCAGATCCGCCGGCAGCCGCTCCCGAACCTCCGCCACCGTCGCCTCACCCAGCTCCCAGAGCACCGCCATCACGTCCAGCTCGCGGTCGGTGAAGCTCACTTCAGTCATTCGTGCCTCCCGTTCGTGCACCGCTCCTGACCTCCAGTCCCAAGATCGACGTCGAGGGTCTACGACAACCGCCCGCAGACCGCCAGTCCGCAACACCAAAAACGATCTCTGTCGCCCCATCGCGGCCCCGTACGAGACCGTGACCCGTCCATGCATCGACCTCGACTCCGACTTCGACTTCGTGCTTTCTACTAACGTCCTAGTAGATAACGCCGTGACGCGCGCCTGTCAACTAATTTCGTAGTAGACCACTCTCAGCCCCGGAGCGCGGCCCAGGCGAGGAGCGCCCAACCGGCCAGGAAGGCGGTGCCGCCGATGGGCGTGACGGCGCCGAGCCAGCGGGGCGCGCCGAAGGCCATGGCGTAGAGGCTGCCGGCGAAGAAGAGGACCCCGGCGGCGAAGAGCCAGCCCGCCAGGATCGCCGTGGAACCCGGCCATCGGGTTGCGGCCCAGGCCGCGGCGAGGATGGCGAGGGCGTGGTAGATCTCGTAGCGTGCGGCGAGTTGGAACCATTCCATCTGCTCGCCGGACAGCCGGCCCTCGAGGGCGTGTGCGCCGAAGGCTCCGACGGCGACGGCGAGAAAGGCGAGGATCGCGCCGGTGGCGTATAGTATGCGCATCGTGTCGCGCCCGGTTCGCGGGGTAAGCTAGTGTAGCGTCGCCGAAATGTCGTTGCATTCGAGCGCGGCTGCATCGCGAGAGGCGGCGTTGCTCAGCCTCGCAACAGCGCTGCTATTCCTCGGCTTCGCGCCTTGCCTCTCGCGCGCTTCCGCGCTCTCGGTGCCACACGGAACTTCGGCGACGCTACACTAGGTTGCAGGAACGTAGGCCGGGGTGGTCGCGTGAGCCAGATCGGTGATCGCCGGTCATCGATCAGAAGCTGTGCCGGGAACCGTCCAGACCCCGGAGTGTCAGATTACGCCATGAAGAAAGCCATCGCCCTCGTCGCCCTCGCCGTCATCGCATCGAGCTTCCTCTTCTGCTCGCCCGTCTACGTGGTGCGTGCGGGGATCGAGGAAGCGAAGATCCTGAGCCGTCGCCGGGCCATCGAGGCGGTGGTGGCGGACCCGTCCACGCCGGAGCCGACCCGGGCGAAGCTCCGGCTGGTGCTGGAGGCCCGTACCTTCGCGGCGCAGCACCTGGAGCTGGACGTGGGCGACAGCTACACCACCTACTCCCGGGTGGACGGCGACACGCTGCTCATGGTGGTGTCCGGTGCCCGCAAGGACGCGTTCGTCGCGTACACGTGGTGGTTCCCCATCGTGGGCAGCGTGCCGTACAAGGGCTTCTTCGACTTCGACGACGCGTACGCCGAGGCCGCGTCGCTGGAGGCCAAGGGCTACGACGCCTACGTGCGTCCCAGCGGCGCCTTCAGCACGCTGGGCTGGTTCAACGACCCGCTCCTGTCCACGATCCTGGACTACGGCGACGTCGCCCTGGCCGGCACCGTGATCCACGAGGTCACCCACAACACCCTCTACCTGGCCGGGCAGGCCGCCTTCAACGAGAGTTTCGCCAACTTCGTCGGCGACCGGGGCGCGGCGGAGTACTTCTGCCTGCTGGAAGGCGATGACGGCGAGCGCTGCCGCCGGGCCCGGGACCTGTGGCACGACAACCTGGTCTTCGGCGCCTTCCTCCAGGAGCTGGTGGACAGCCTCCAGGCCGTTTACGGGAACGACGCCCTGGACTACGACGCCAAGCTCGCCGCCCGGGAAGAGGTCTTCGCCGCCGCGAAGGAGCGCTACCGCCGCGTCGTCGTCCCCGGGCTCCGCGTCGCCTTCCGCAGCTACATGGACCGCCCCCTGAACAACGCCACCCTCATCGGGACCCGGCTGTACTACCGGGACCTGCATCTGTTCGAGGCCGTCTACCAGCGATACGGGAACCTGCGGGCGGCCATCGACGCGATCATCGAGATGGCGGAGTCCAGGCCCGACGATCCGTTCGAAGGGCTGGCGGAGCTGGCCGCCGCCGCGGTGGTCGAGGAGCCGGGATCGTAAGGCCGTGCTCCGGCGATATCACGCGAAGCCGCGAAGAACCGGTGGGCGCCGGCCTCCGGCATGGATCTGCCTTGCCGGGTGGAGTGAGCAGATCCTTCTCGGGTTTGCGTGATCCGGGTGGCCGGCGCTCCGTCCAGCGTGCCGGATTGCGCCGACCCAAATCAAGGAGAGCCCTGGCTCATCCCGGAAGCCGACCTCATGCCGGGAAGTCACCACCGCCGGTTCTTCGCGGCTCTGCGCTCCTTCGCGGCTTCGCGTGGAATCCCCGGCACGCTCCGACCCCGTGAGCCGGCCTGCTCAACAGGATGCCGGATCACGCCGCCCCCTGGTCCCATGTCTCCCACGTCCCCCAGTCCGGACCAGGGGTGCAGACCAGCCCGGCTTTCACCTATATTGCTCGGTTCAACCGTACCCGGAAGGAAATGAGCAACGACGCCGACAGATACGACCCCGCCGCCGTCGAGGAGAAGTGGCAGCGGCGCTGGGCGGACGAAGGAACGAACGGCTTCACGGACGAGGAGCTGCGCGCTGCGGAGCGCCCGTTCTACAACCTCATGATGTTCCCCTACCCCTCGGCGGAGGGGCTCCACGTGGGGAACATCTACGCCTTCACCGGCGCGGACATCTACGGCCGCTTCCGCCGGCTCAACGGCGACGACGTCTTCGAGCCCATCGGCTTCGACGCCTTCGGCATCCACTCGGAGAACTACGCGCTGAAGGTGGGCACCAACCCCATGGAGCTGATCCCGTCCAACGTGGCGAACTTCACCCGCCAGCTCAAACGGACGGGCGCCATGTACGACTGGAACCACACCGTCAACACGACGGACCCGGCCTACTACCGCTGGACCCAGTGGATCTTCGTCCAGCTCTTCGAGGCCGGCCTCGCCGAGAAGCGCGAGGCGCCCGTGAACTGGTGCCCGTCGTGCAAGACCGTGCTGGCCAACGAGCAGGTCATCGCCGGCGCCTGTGAGCGCTGCGGCACCGCCGTCGAGCAGCGCTTCCTGTCCCAGTGGTTCTTCCGCATCACCGACTACGTCGAGCGGCTGCTGGAGAACCTGGACTGGATCGACTGGTCCGAGACCACGCGCAAGGCGCAGGAGAACTGGATCGGCCGCTCCGAGGGCGCCACCCTCCGCTTCCCCCTGGCCTGGGACCCACCCGCCGAGTTCTGGGACCAGCTCGATGACGACGAGGCCGAGGCCGTCCAGGCGCTCCGGGATGACCCCGCCGGCGACCCGGACTCCGAGGTCGCCAGCGTCTCCATCGACGTCTTCACCACACGGCCCGACACCATCTTCGGCGCCACCTACATGGTCCTGGCGCCGGAGCACCCCCTCGTCGACTGGATCACGACGGACGACCGGCGCCGCGAGGTCCAGGCATACCGGAAGAAGGTCGCGGCCCTGGACCTGGTCAGCCGCAAGAAGGTCGAGAAGGAGAAGACGGGCGTCTTCACCGGGTCGTACTGCCTGAACCCGGCCACGAACGAGGAGATCCCGATCTGGATCGCCGACTACGTCCTCATGGAGTACGGCACCGGCGCCATCATGGCCGTACCCGGCCACGACCAGCGTGACTTCGAGTTCGCCACCGAGTTCGGCCTGCCCATCGTCCGCGTCGTCGCCGGCGAGGGCGACGACGCCGACACGCCGCTCCACGAGGCGTACGTCGGGCCCGGGACCATGGTCAACTCCGGCGAGTTCGACGGCATGGACGCCGAGGAGGCCAAGGGGGCCATCACCGACCGCCTCGCCGGCCAGGGCCTGGCCGAGCCCGAGGTGAACTACCGCCTCCACGACTGGTGCATCTCCCGGCAGCGCTACTGGGGCCCGCCCATCCCCATCATCTACTGCGACGACTGCGGCACCGTCCCCGTCCCCGAGGAGGACCTGCCCGTCGAGCTGCCCCACATCGACGACTACAAGCCCGACGAGAGCGGCGTCAGCCCCCTCGCCCGCGACGAGGCCTGGCACCGCGTCCCCTGCCCCGAGTGCGGCGCTGAGGCCCGGCGCGAAACCGACGTGAGCGACACCTTCCTCGACAGCGGCTGGTACTTCCTGCGCTACCCGTCCACCTCCCGGGACGACCAGCCCTTCGACGAGGAGCTCACGAAGAAGTGGCTCCCCGTGGACATGTACATCGGCGGCGAGGAGCACGCCGTCCTGCACCTGCTCTACAGCCGCTTCCTCACCATGGTCCTCCACGACCTGGGCCATCTACACTTCGAGGAGCCGTACCGCGTCTTCCGCAAGCACGGCCTGATCCTCAAGGAAGGCGCCAAGATGTCCAAGTCCAAGGGCAACGTCGTCGTCCCCGACGAGTACATCGCCGACTGGGGCGCCGACACCTTCCGCACCTACCTCATGTTCCTGGGGCCCTTCCAGGAAGGCGGCGACTTCCGCGACGAGGGGCTGTCCGGACCGCACGGCTTCCTCAAGCGCCTCTGGGACAGCATCGTGCCGGTGGACGACCTCGGCGACGACCCCGTCCAGGGCGACCTCGAGCGGAAGCTCCACGCCACCATCAAGAAGGTCACCGAGGACGTCGACGAGCTCGGCTACAACACCGCCATCGCCGCCATGATGGAGTACCTCAACGCCGTGCGGGAGGGCGGTCGCACCGTGAGCCGCGCAGAGGTCGAGCCCCTCGTGCCCCTCCTCGCGCCCTTCGCGCCCCACATCGCCGAGGAGCTCTGGGAACGCCTCGGCCACGACGAGAGCCTCTTCAGGCGCGGCCGCGTCAACTGGCCCACCTACGACGCCGACAAGGCCACCGCCGACACCGTCGAGTTCGTCGTCCAGGTCAACGGCAAGGTCCGGGCACGCATGGAGCTGCCCCGGGGCATCAGCGAGGACGACGCCCGCCAGGCCGCCCTCGCCGACGAAAACGTCCAGCGCTTCCTCGACGGCCAGAGCGTCCGCAAGGTCGTCTTCGTGCCCGACCGCCTCGTCAACCTCGTGGTGGGCTGACACGACGCTCCTGAAGCACATATCGAACCCCGGTTGCGACACGTCGCACGTTCCGCCATCCTTGTACTGTGGATGGCCCGAACGCCGCGTCGTTGCTGGCCCGACGTAGGGTTGACACCCCGTAGAACGACGGTTAATTTACCGTTCTTGACGCGGGGTGGAGCAGTCTGGTAGCTCGCCGGGCTCATAACCCGGAGGTCGGGGGTTCAAATCCCCCCCCCGCTACTCGATACGGCCGGCTGGACGATCCCGATCCGCCGGCCGGACGATTGAAAACGAGACACAAGGCATCGTCCCGTGACCATGCGACCGTATCCTCGATCTTGGACGCGCGCCCGTGCCGCGGGCGCGGATCCGCTCGTCGGGTCGCCGCCGCGCGGGGCGAGAGGAGACTGACCGAGGCACCGCCGAGGTCGCCCGCACTCCGCCCCGCCCCCGTCACCGACGTTCGGGCGGGCTTTCTTTCGGAACTGCAGGCGGAAGGCGGCAGGCGGTAGGCGGAATTCGCTGGACGCGCCGGGGCCCATACGGGGGAGACGGCCAGGTAGCTCAGTGACGGCCACGCTGCGCGCGGCCGGACTTCGCAT